>CACZSM010000045.1 GCA_902783815.1 uncultured Ruminococcus sp. | reverse complement strand
GCAGCAGCCACAGCAGAAGCAGTGGTCTGCAAATCCACAGGAATTTCAACAGCAAGCTCAGCCGCAGCAGCCGCCACAGCAGAAAAGACAGTGGTCTGCAAATCCACAGGATTTTTCAGGCGGCGTATCAGTTGGCAGCGATATAGATTCAAAGGCAGAAGAAATAAAGAGGAGCTTCTCACAGTCCAGTCAGCAGTCAGTATCTTCTGTTTCGTTCCCGGAGTCATCCGCGCCGCCTGCTCCTATGAAGTTCGACGGAAAAGAAGTACGCGGAGTGAAGGTAAATGTTATCGAAGCGCCAAAGAAGAACAATATTGTCGTACCGATTATTATTGTTGCGGTGCTGATAATCACTATAGTTGGCATAGCAATATTTATGCTCAGCAATCCTGATGAAGGAGACAGCAAAAAGACAAGTGATGTATTAGGAACAACATCTTCTCAGGCATCGACAGCGGCATCGGGTGAAAGTAAAGTATCAGGCAAGACAGTAAAGTTCAAAAAGCCTTCTGAATGGGGAAATGATATAAATATATATGTGTATGATGATACTCAGAACCCGATTCTGGAAAATTCAGATTGGCCAGGAGAACCTATGGTAAAAGATGGTGATGGTGTTTACAGCTATGTTATCAAGAAAGAATTTCTTGGTGGTAAGATAATGTTTAATGATGGCAAGGGTAAGGGCAAAAAACAATATCCGAGTGGATCAGGTCTTGATATAGTTGAAGGCAAGACATATGAAGTTGAAGGCTGAATAAAAATATAACATCCTTACAATAATAGTGAAGGGCAGGATCGCTGAGATCCTGCCCTTCACTGTTCTTTTGAGTTTTAGTATTATGCTTTTTTAGCAGCTTTTTTCTGACCGATATCAGAGAAAACCATTTTGTTGAAGTGCGGCATTTTGAAAAGCGCAGAAGCTCCTATCATAGTAATAACAAGCTCCGGCAGCATGAAAGTACCGTTGTAGCAGATCGAATAGATAAGAGGGTTATTCCACTCCTCCGGCATCCAGATATCAAAAATTATGCAGCCGGATATTACATGACAGGTGAATCTCATGCACAGAGCAATAAAAATACCTATGCAGATACCAACGACTCCCTTTTTTCTGAAAATTCCGGAAATTCCGAGAGAGGTAAAAGCGAGGATATAGTCAAGAGCGATCGTTCCGAATATAGCCATTGGAGAAAGTCCCCATGAGAATACTGCCGGAAGATCCATACCCATCTGGATAAGTGAGAAAATAAAAGCTGCCGAAAAGCCCCATCCTATGCCATATTCAATTGAAATAATAGCAATTGGAAGCATAGAAAGCAGTGTAACAGAACCTCCGAGGGGCATCTGCCAGATCTTGACAAGGCTGAGCGCAGAAGCAAGAGCGAGCAGCATAGCAGTAAGGACAAGACGATTAAGGGATTCTCTGCTTTTGATCTTATTTTTTTCTCTTTTATTTTTGTCAAAATAAAGTTTGATAATAGATATCAGTGAAACAATAAAGCCTACTGATACAGCGACAATTCCGATGATAACAAGAGTGTTGACAAGGGAAGCGGAATCCTCAGGTACAAACTTTTTACCGATGATCCATGTCGCAGAGCCCGATATAACGAGCAAGGTGCCAACAATGAGTAGAATCATTTTTCTTTCCTCCATTTTAATAAAAAATTCCGCAAAACAAAAAGAGAGGGGCACTGAAAGCGCACAGTGTCCCATAAAAAGCCAGATGATACTTCCTACGGCGGCATTATCCGCATCAGGTCAGAAGGGTCGAAGCTACAGCTTCCTCTCAGCCTGTTCACAAGCTCCCCTGATTATTTTGCAGTCTTGATTATAGCATAGTCCAGGGATTTTGTCAATGCAGTTTTATAACATCAAAGATATGTTTCATAAAAAAGAAGGTTCAGATGAAGCATAAAAATACTAAAAGTTTGTGCGTCCATCGTTGTAGCATACGACGGACGCACAGAGGAATGAATTTATGAAAAGTTGCAAGCAAAGTAATGGGAACTCCGGTCAGCAATGTTTATTGAGAAGGAATTATTACTTATGAAGGTCAAGAAAGAGGTGCTTTGACCGGAGTTTTTACATTGGTACTGTAACTGTCATTATTATAAAATAGAATTATGGATAAATTATGAACACTGTTTACTGCTTTATTGAAATTAACCTTTAATTTTTTTAAGGAAACTAATTCAGTCTTTGAAGTTCAAGTTTTAAATTACCGTCATCGTCAGCGGAAAATTTTATTGTTTGTATGTATTTCTTATAAAACAGATTTTTCTCAGTTGGTTCGGCGACTATTCTTGCATCGTTATATAATTGTTCGACAAGCTCCCTTCCGTTATAGTTCAGAATTTCAGGCATATAGTTTTTTAACTGCTGATACAGAACAAATGTCTTGAATTCGTTTATTTTGCCGAGACTGAATTCATCAATCGCACAGGAGAAAATATCATGCTCTGAAAGGGTCTTTTTTATAGCCTCGCCTATTTTTGAGTATTCAAACATTACCATGAAATTTGCATCCGAGAGCGACGATATAAGTCCCCAGTAATCTGAATCACTGGAAAACAGTATAAAGGATGAAATGTTGTTTCTGTAGTGTTCCGTACAGACGGCAGCAGTCATTTTTATATCAACAAGAGATTTTTCGTCCTTTACTCGCTTTACTACAATATGTTCAACCGGGATTTTAGTAAAAGGTTCAAGAAAAGCCCAGCCGGGAGAGGTATGAACATCGTCAAAGAGGAGTATTTTCCGTATTTTTGAAGTGATATTGCTGTCGAGGCTCGTCAATACTCCGCACAGCTTGAATACATTTGAATTTTCACAGTCAACTACTATCTCAACGCTGTCAGTTTGTTGTATAAAGCTGTAGATCCTTTCCTTGATCTCAGTATCGGCATCACGCAGATTAGCTTTAGCAATAAAAATATCGTTATGCTGTTCATAGATAACGCTCAGGAATTTACTGTCATTAAATAGAATACCTCCATAATTTTTTGGTATCCAGTGTATATACTGCTGAAATGGATACCATTCAATATATTTCATATATTTTGTAAATTCATTTTTCATTACATTAGTCTGTGTAAATTTCGGTATAGTGAAAATATCTTTTATGTAATCCCAGTTTATCCATTCAGGGAAAAGTCCCTTACAGTTTGTAATATTTTCGCTGATGAGCTTATTGAAATGCTCCATATATTTTGTAGAATTATAATTGAATTTAACTATTGAAAATCCCCAATCCTCCATTTTTTTGATCTCATCACCATTATACCAGGAGAGCTTATCAATATTTGTAAGAGAGAGTTTAAGCTCCTGATCCGTTTTTTTGAAATGAAGCATAAGGCTTGTGCGAAGTTTGCACAGTATCCGTATCACGGTTGCATTTTTATCATCATAGAGAGCCGTAAGATTTTCAATCTCACTTTGATATGTGTTCTCAAGAATACTTTTTTTAAGTCCAATCATATACGCAATAGTTGTGACTATATTTTTTGTATAGACCGCCATTAAGTTACCTCCTTATAATTTTTTAAATAAATAATAAATATTGTAATACTAATTTATAGATAATTCAGAATAAATAGTTCCCAGTGTTGTGTTTTCGCTGAGTACGATCTCAGACCTTACTCTGTCCGGATGAAGTTTCGCATAGTTTTCTGAAAAGATATTTCCTCCGTAGTCAACGCATAGTCTGTTCAGTATGCCTTTATATTTTTCGAGTAAGCCGGCATCAGAAAGAGCATCTCCGATAGTTTTTGTTCCGGCATATTCAATTCGTTCAGCCTTGTCTTTTTCCGTATTATCAGTGTCGGCAGTATTAATTAACTTTGAATAGTATATTGCGCATACCTCACTGATCTCTTCGGCAGCTTTTTCAAGTTCTGCATTTTCGGGGTCAAAGGTAACTATACCCGTAAGCAGGCCGAGCCCAAGACCAGCCCCTGCCCAGATAACACCTATCAGCAGTATCACTACAATTCCTCTTATTTTTTCCTTCATGATTTTTTACCTCTGTTTATCTTAGTTTAAAACCGATCGCCGCTGCTCTGCAATTTTATAGAAATTAGTTGCTATCTCCCGAAAGATATGATATAATACTGTTATGATAATATCAAATAACTAATAACAGGTGATGTTATGGAAACTCTCAGGGATAAAAATGGTCTGACTGAAGAAGAGTATCTTGCAGCCTACAAGCCCGGTGATTACGAAAAACCCAGTGTGGCTGTCGATATGGTAATAATATCCGCTTCTGATACAAAAGAAGAAAACTACCGTAAACTGCCGGAAAAGGAACTGAAGCTGCTCCTTATACGGAGAGGAGGACATCCTTGTCTTGGCAAATGGGCACTGCCGGGAGGCTTTGTAGAGCCTGATGAAACGACTGAACAGGCAGCAAGAAGAGAGCTTTTTGAGGAAACAGGATTATCCGATATCTATCTTGAACAGCTTTATACATTCAGTGAACCCGACCGTGATCCGAGAACATGGGTCATGAGCTGCTCCTATATCGCGCTTATCGACAGCAGCAAGGTGAATGTTTCTGCCGGAGATGATGCTAAGGATGCAAGATGGTTTACCATTCGTTCAAAGGTAAGTGAGGTATCACTGAAAGAGGACGATAACCATATCGAAAGGATAACGGATCATCAAATCATGCTTGAAAGCGGTGATATCAGGCTGTCCGGAACGGTGCGTCATACAATGCTCAGAAATGATTGTGGTCTTGATAACAAATATGAAATAACCCGTCAGGACGGGATAGCCTTTGACCACATCAGAATAATTGCTTATGCGCTTGAACGGCTTAAAAATAAGGTCGAATATACAGATATCGCTCTCAACCTTGTACCGGAGTATTTCACTCTTACCGAGCTGCAGCAGATTTATGAAGTCATACTTGGCAGGGAGCTTGTTAAAGCCCACTTCCGCAGAAAATTCGGTTCAATGCTCTGTACTCCGACTGAGCTTGAGACTTCGGATGCCGGACATCGTCCGTCAAGGCTGTACAAAAGAAAATGGATATCAGACCAATAAAGAAGCAGAACTCCCTGTGCTAAAATATAACGGCACAGGGAGTCCTTTAATGTTCAAAAAAAGATCAAGCCTTACCAACAGATCCGAACAGTTCCATTTTCTCCTTAACTGTAGCCTTGATAGCTTCAAAGCCAGGAGCAAGAAGTTTTCTTGGGTCGAAGCCCTTACCCTGCTGATCCTTGCCTTCTTCGATATACTTTCTTGTAGCCTCCTGGAATGAAAGCTGGCACTCAGTATTAACATTTATCTTAGAAACGCCGAGTGAGATAGCCTTCTTTATCATGTCAGCCGGGATACCTGTGCCGCCGTGGAGAACGAGAGGCATTTCACCAGTCTTAGCCTGGATAGCGTCAAGAGTCTCGAAGGAAAGACCCTTCCAGTTTGCAGGATATTTGCCATGAATATTACCAATACCAGCAGCAAGCATATCAACACCGAGGTCAGCAATAGTCTTGCACTCATCAGGATCAGCACATTCGCCCATTCCTACGACACCGTCCTCTTCGCCGCCGATGGAACCAACTTCACACTCGATTGAAAGACCGAGATTATGAGCAACGCTTACAAGCTCGCTTGACTTGGCAAGATTCTCTTCAAACGGATAATGAGAACCATCAAACATGATAGAAGTGAATCCAGCCTGTATGCACTTGTAGCAGCCCTCATATGTACCGTGGTCGAGGTGGAGAGCAACAGGAACTGTAATGCCGAGAGATTCATCCATAGCCTTTACCATTGCAGCAACGGTCTTGAATCCAGTCATATACTTACCTGCACCCTCAGATACACCGAGAATAACTGGTGAGTTCAGTTCCTGAGCTGTAAGAAGGATAGCCTTTGTCCACTCAAGGTTATTGATATTGAACTGACCTACTGCATAATGACCTGCCTTTGCCTTTTTGAGCATTTCTGCTGCATTTACCAATGACATTGTAATCACACTCCAAAAATATTAATTATAGACGCAAACTGCATCCGACATTCCTATTATACATTATTTCTATAAAAAATAAAAGCATTTATTTTAAATTTTTATAAATTTTTTCTCCTACATAGCTTCTGGAACTAAAATATGGTTATC
>CACZSM010000044.1 GCA_902783815.1 uncultured Ruminococcus sp. | reverse complement strand
TGAAAACCGGGACACGAATCAGTTTGCGTCCGTAAATTCGAGGCGGAAAGCCGCAGTAATACTGTATGTATTGCAAGGCTTGACAACCAAGCATACGGGAAAATTTACAGCAAAATGATCGTGAAGGAGGTTTTCAGAGGTTCCCTTATATTTGTTTTACAAGTGCATAACTACAATATGTCACCAAGCGTCAAATAGATTATACACCAATTTTTCTTTTTTGAAAAGCCCCTATCTTTAATGACAGCTCAGATAAAAAAAGAATGTCCCGTATTTAACTGGAGCAGCGTTATGAATAACATTATGGGAACCTCTGAAAGTCCGTTATTTCTTCTTTCTCCTGTACTGCACCGAATTATTTATGACCTGCCAGGTGTAAAGCAAAGGCTCATATGTTCCGTCTTGATTTTGTCTGCGAAAGCCTAAAAAAGATTTCATTGTCCTGCTGTTTCCGACTGATTTCAGCTTTAATCCGAAGGTGGTTGTGTACTCGATAATATCACCGTAAACCACCCCCTTTATGATATGGGTATGATAGAAATACTTATCAAAAAACAGCAGATCAGGTGCCATTGTGATCTGTTCATCAGTAAGAACAACACTTGCTGAAACAGATGTATTTTCGTAATTCACAGTTACAGTATTTATATTCATGGGCTGTCCTGAGCTTGTTTTTGTCGGCAGATTACTAAGCTGCTTTATAAAGAAATCGAATCTGCCCTTGTTTACATTTCTGCTTTCCATTGTATGTAAAAGTTCTGATCTTTCTTCAACAAGCTCTTTTATCTGCTGTCTGAAATCCTCTATAATGGTATCAAGTGAGCCGTCATTTTCTGCAGCTATAATATCTATGTTTTCCTGAATTTCTGTAATGCGCTGATTTATTTCAAGCAGCCTTTCATTTGATCCTACATCTGTTTGCTGGCTCAGATTATCAGACATACTCCGGAAATCTTTATATATCTGTGAATTCTCACCGTTGGCTTCAACATCTGCTTTTATACGGTATAGCATCTCCATGAAGCTCTGCTCCATAGCGCACTCATAAAGGTTATACGAAGGACAAACCTTTCCCTCACCCGTTCGTTTATTTATTCTGACATTCGCGCCGCAGCGCCACACTGCATAACCAAAATAGTATCCTTCCTCATAACCTTCTGAAGATAGTCCCTGTGCTTTAAGACAGCGGTCATCCGTAAAGTCTTTGGTTCTTGCGTTATACTTATGCCGCTGATATTCTTGTCCGCAGACCTCACCTTGATAGCTTTTTCCGCAGTAAAGATTCCTGAAAAGCGCCGAACTCATCCTCGTTTTTTTCTTCTCCTTTGTAGGGCGGCGAGAGTTTATTTCAAGCATTTTCTGTACCTGCTCCCAGCTTTCATGATCTATTATCGCCGGGTGGTGGTTACGGATATAATACTTCGGCGCTTCTCCCGTATTCTTCTTGACGATATGCGCCAGCATATCAACAGTGACATTCTTCTGCATTTCCAGATCACCTGTGTACTTTTCATTTCTAAGAACTATAAGAACTGTAGATGTTTTCCAGCAGTTACCGTTTACTGTTTTAAATCCTCTTTCGTTTAAAGCCTTTGCAATACTGTACGCCGACATTCCGCAAAGGTACATTCCGTAGATCTCTTTTACGGTTTCAGATTGCTGCTCGTTTATAATCCAGCTTCCGTCTCCGGCTAAATCGTAACCAAGCATACGCTCCAGATTTATCGTAGGCTTGCCCTGCTGAAAATTCTTCTGTATCGACCAACGAACATTATCTCCTATTGATCTGCTTTCATCCTGCGCCATTGCAGAAAGAATAGTAAGAAAAAGCTCCCCTGTCGAATCAAGAGTATCAATGTTTTCCTTTTCAAAATAGATACCAACCGGAGGGGATAACTGCCGCAGCTGTCGGACACATTCAAGTGTATCAACCGTATTTCTTGCAAATCTCGATATTGATTTCGTCACGATATAGTCAATTTTTCCGGAGCAGGCGTCGTCTATCATTTTGTTGAACTGCTTGCGATGTATCCTTGATGTTCCTGTTATTGCTTCGTCAGCGTAAATGCCTGCAAACTGCCAACCCTCTTTGGAGGTTATCAGCTTAGTGTAATATTCC
>CACZSM010000043.1 GCA_902783815.1 uncultured Ruminococcus sp. | reverse complement strand
GTGACTGTGAACACAGAAACTGACATCAAAGATGCGAACAGCAAAGACATTGCTTTTCTGAGTCCTGATTTTACATTTTTCATAAAAAAGCCTTCTTTCTATCGTATTTTCAGTTCTGGCAATGCTTTCACTATAGGGAACCTCTGAAAACCTCCTTCACGATCATTTTGCTGTCATTTTTCCCGTATGATTCGTTTTAAATCCTCGCCTGCGAAAAAATTTACGGATGCAAACTGATTCTTGTCCCGGTTTTCAGAAAACCCTATAAATATGCCGTACTGTCGATATCATCAAAAATTATAAAATACGGCATATCTTTTCATAGAAAACATACAATTACTCATTTTTAGTTTAATACATTATTTCCATCTTAATTTTCTTTATAAGAATTATAAATATCCGTAATAAATTTCCACGCCATGCACAAAACATCCTGTAAAAAACTGTGCATATTGAAGGGAGGCTACATAAGAAAAGGCGGCGCAAAAGTCATTAAAACTCCTGCGTCGCCAGTACAATATTCAATTAATGATCCTGCAAGGCATCGAAGCCTGTTTCACCCGTCCTTACACGGACTATATCCTCAATATCGCTGATAAATATTTTACCGTCGCCGATATGTCCTGTGTAGATAGCCTTTACAGCTGTTTCAACTACCTGCTTTACAGGTACCTTGCATACAACTATATCTACCTGGATCTTCGGCAGGAGGTTCATCTCTACCTCAACGCCGCGGTAATATTCCGTTTTACCCTTTTGTACGCCGCATCCAAGCACCTGAGTTACCGTCATGCCTGTTACGCCGATCTCTGAAAGTGCAGTATTAAGGTCAGTGAATTTACTCTGCTTTGTGATAATAGTAATTCTTGTAAATTTCATACCGTCAGATGTAGCCGCCGGCTTATCCTTCTGCTTTACAGTTACCTCTACAGCCTTCTCAGGCGGTACATTACCCTCGCCTGTTTCACCTGTTTCGCCTGTAAGAACCTGCGGAACTGTCATAAAGTCTGCATAGGAGCTTGAAAGACCATGCTCTGTAAGGTCAAGTCCTCTTACCTCCTCAGCCTTTGATGCGCGGAGTCCGATAGTTTTCTTTATTACAAGGAATATAACAAACATAAGAACAGCGGTATAAGCGCCTATTGAAAGTATGCCGACAGCCTGTTTGCCGAGCTGTGCAAAGCCGCCGCCGTAAAGCAGACCAAGAGTTTCCTGATCCTTTGAGAAGATACCTACTGCAAGAGTACCCCAGATACCATTGCACATATGAACTGCAATAGCACCGACAGGGTCATCTACCTTCAATACATTATCAACGAATTCAACTGCAAGAACTACAAGTATTCCTGCAACAATGCCAATGATAAGTGAGCCGAGTATATCGACTGTATGACATCCTGCTGTGATCGCAACAAGACCTGCAAGAGAACCATTAAGTGACATTGAAACATCCGGTTTACCGTTCTTGATCCATGTATATATCATAGTAGCGCAGGTAGCTGCTGCGGGAGCAACAGTAGTTGTTGCGAAGATCTGAGCGAGCTGAGTAACACTTGTTGCAGCTGCACCGTTAAATCCGTACCAGCCGAACCAGAGAATAAACACACCCAAAGCGCCGAGAGTAAGGCTGTGTCCCGGGATAGCTCTCGGTTTGCCGTCCTTTGTATATTTACCGATACGGGGACCAACCATAGCCGCGCCTATAAGTGCTGAGATACCGCCTACTGAATGTATGCAGGCTGAACCGGCAAAATCTACAAAACCCATCTGTGCAAGCCAACCCTGACTGTTCCATACCCAGCCTGCCTCGATCGGATATACAACAAGGCTGATAAGACCACTGTAGATACAGTAAGAGATAAATTTAGTTCTTTCTGCCATTGCGCCTGAAACGATAGTAGCAGCAGTAGCGCAGAAAACGAGGTTGAATACGAAGCTGGACCACGGGAAATTATTGAAATCCGTAAATATCTGTAAATTCGGTACACCGATAAGGCCGAACAGATAATTTTCCGACATCATAAGTCCGAACCCAAGAAAAATGAACATGATCGTACCGATACAAAAGTCCATCAGGTTTTTCATAATAATGTTACCGGCGTTTTTAGCTCTTGTAAAGCCAGTTTCAACCATTGCAAATCCGCACTGCATAAAGAATACAAGAGCCGCGCCTATAAGATACCATATTGCGATAGTAAAGGCATTGGACTGTTCCACAGCCTGCGATACTACTGTTTGTAAGCTTGTTGTTTCCATAAAAAAATTCCCTCCTGAAAAACAAGGCGTGTATCCGACCGTTCATATCCTCCTTGCGGAAGGATATGAGTTCCTACGGTCAGGATACACGCCATTGTGTACCTGTTATTTCATCATACTCCGAAAAGAAGCTCGCCGTATGACGGATAAGGCCAGTATTTAGCCGAAGTTTTCTGCTCCATAGAATCTCCGATAGTTCTCAGTTCTCCCATGAGTGAAAATACCTTCTCACGGTAATACATTGCCTGTGAAAGATTATCGCTGTTTGCTGATGATGCTCCGCTTACAGCTGCTTTAAGCTCAGCAGTCTTATCAACGAATTTTTCAAGCTCATCCGAAAGCTCTTCAACAAGCGTCGTTTCCGGCTTTACGGATATTGACGGCAGCAAAGACTTCTTTGCCAGAGCAGCATCCGTAAGCTCCTTAACAAACGAGATGACTGCCGGAGTGATATTCTTTTCTGCCATATCTATCATTGTAAGCGCTTCAATACGGATCTGCTTGCTGTAATGCTCCAGTTCGATCTCATATCTTGCGCGAAGCTCCGCTTCACTTACGATACCATTCTTTACGAACAGATCAATATTTTTCTTATCTACATAATGTGCCATTGCCTCCGGAAGTGAACGGTAATTGCAAAGACCTCTTCTTTCTGCTTCCTTTACCCATTCTTCAGAGTAATTATCGCCATTGAAAATTATATTCTGATGATCGGTAAGGGTTTTCTTTACAACTGCCTTTACAGCTGCTTCAAAGTCATCTGCATCCTTAAGTTCCTCATAGAATTCCGAAAGCTCCTCGGCAACCATTGTATTCAGCATATAGTTCGGGCAGGCAATATTCAGCGACGAGCCAAGAGCACGGAACTCAAATTTATTACCTGTGAAAGCAAATGGTGAAGTACGGTTTCTGTCAGAATTATCCTTCTGGAAATCTGCAAGCACATCTACCTTTGTAAGCATATCGGCGCTGTCCTTACACTTATATTCAGTACCGTTTACAATTGATTCTACCAATGCTCCAAGATCATCGCCAAGATACATCGAGATGATCGCCGGAGGCGCCTCATTTGCTCCGAGTCTGTGGTCATTGCCTGCGGAGGCAACTGTAAGTCTCAGAAGATCCTGATACTCATGCACAGCCTTTACAACTGCTGCAAGGAAAAGCTGGAACTGTAAATTATTTTCCGGTTGTTTTCCGGGATCGAGCAGGTTTTCACCTGTATTTGTAGAGATAGACCAGTTATTATGCTTGCCCGATCCGTTTACGCCTGCAAATGGCTTTTCATGCAGCAAACATACAAGTCCATGTCGTTCTGCGATCTTTTTCATGACTTCCATAGTCAGTTCATTATGATCCGTTGCGATATTTGATGTTTCAAAGATAGGCGCAAGCTCATGCTGTGACGGCGCTACCTCATTATGCTTTGTTTTTGCAAATACGCCTAATTTCCAAAGCTCCTCATCAAGCTCATTCATATATGAGGAAACCCTTGTTTTGATAGAGCCGAAGTAATGATCCTCAAGCTCCTGACCCTTTGGCGCAGGCGCACCGAAAAGAGTTCTTCCTGTATAGATAAGGTCCGGACGCTTATCGTACATAGTTTTGTCGATAAGGAAGTATTCCTGCTCAGGACCTACTGTTGTTGTAACTCTTGTGACCTCATTCTTGCCGAACAGGTGCAGCACCTTTACTGCTACGCTGCTGAGTCTTTCCATTGAACGAAGGAGCGGAGTTTTTTTATCAAGCACTTCTCCGGTATATGAGCAGAATGCTGTCGGGATATACAGTGTTTTTTCACGGATAAATGCCGGGGAAGTCGGATCCCATGATGTATAGCCTCTTGCCTCGAAGGTTGCCCTTATACCGCCGGACGGGAAACTGGACGCATCAGGTTCACCCTTGATAAGCTCCTTACCGGAGAATTCCATAATAATTCGTCCGTCATCTGTCGGGTAGATAAAGCTGTCGTGCTTTTCTGCGGTTACGCCTGTCATAGGCTGGAACCAGTGTGTATAATGTGTGCAGCCCATTTCTACTGCCCAATCCTTCATTGCATTGGCAACGGCGTTCGCTACGCTGATATCCAGCGGCTCACCGTTCTTTACGGTCTTTTTGAGTGACTTATATGTTGTACGCGGAAGTCTTTCCTGCATTTTTCTGTCATCAAAAACCATGCTGCCAAAAAGCTCTGTTACATTTGCCATAGGGATCTCTCCTGTCTTTCCTGATATTCTTATCTGAACACACAAAGGCGCCGTAAGCTGACGAAACATCCTCCTGCACAGAATAACCATTGCGGTGTTCCTGGTTATTCCACACACTCACAAACCGGATTTTCGTCTATCGCTTACAGCGCCTTTGCTGTCGATAGCTGAATTATAGACCATTGAAAACGATTTGTCAATACCTTTTTGCAATTTATTTTTAAGAAATTGCAAATTTATTGTTTTTTGCACATTTTAAGGCATTATAAAGGGCTATTTTGAATAAATACGAATAAATTATGCAATTACCTATTGACAATCCTGCATAATCGTCATATAATGTTGATTACGGCATGGTATGCTGCGGCATGACTCATAAAGAAATAGCCGCTGCGTGCTGTATATTAAAGGAGAGGAAGATCAATATGGAACAGTCAGGGCACAGCCTTTATGACCCGTCATTTGAACACGATAACTGCGGTATCGGAGCAGTCGTCAATATCAAGGGAGAGCGATCACATAAGACAGTAGCTGACGCTCTTACTATTGTAGAAACACTGGAGCACCGCGCAGGAAAGGATGCCGATGGTAAAACCGGCGATGGAGTTGGTATCCTTGTACAGATATCACATAAATTTTTTAAGAAGGCAGCTGCTGAGATCGGTATTGAGCTTACCTCGGAAAGAGATTATGCTGTCGGAATGTTTTTCTTCCCACAGAAGGAGCTGCACCGCAACCAGGCAAAAAAGATGTTTGAGATCATCGCTGAAAAGGAAGGTCTTGAGGTTCTTGGATGGAGAAGAGTGCCGAGCGATACGACCGTTATCGGACAGCGCGCTCTGGAGTGTATGCCGGATATTCAGCAGTGCTTTATCAAAAGACCTGACGGTATTGCAAAAGGTCTTGATTTCGACCGCAGACTTTATGTTGCAAGAAGAGAATTTGAACAGAGCAATGAGGATACATATGTTGTGTCCCTTTCATCAAGAACTATAGTATATAAGGGAATGTTCCTTGTCGGCGACCTGAGAAGATTCTTTACCGATCTGCAGGATGAGGATTTTGAATCTGCTATCGCTATGGTACATTCAAGGTTCTCTACAAATACTAACCCAAGCTGGCAGCGCGCTCATCCTAACCGTATGATCGTGCATAACGGCGAGATAAATACGATCAAGGGTAATGCCGACAAAATGCTTGCCCGTGAGGAAACCATGAGAAGCGAGCATCTGAAAGGCGATCTGGAGAAGGTACTTCCGGTAGTAAATACAGAGGGCAGCGATTCAGCTATGCTTGACAATACACTTGAATTCCTTGTCATGAGCGGAATGGATCTGCCGCTTGCCGTTATGATAACCATACCTGAACCGTGGGACAAAAACCATACAATGACCCGTACAAAGCGTGACTTCTACCAGTATTACGCTACAATGATGGAGCCGTGGGACGGCCCAGCTTCGATTCTTTTCTCTGACGGCGACGTTATGGGCGCTGTGCTTGACAGAAACGGACTGCGCCCCTCGCGCTACTATGTGACCGACGACGACACTTTG
>CACZSM010000042.1 GCA_902783815.1 uncultured Ruminococcus sp. | reverse complement strand
GTAACGGGATCGCTGCCGTCCGTAGGATTTTCATTTGTCTTGATAAGGATATGTCTTACATCTCTTGTAATGTTCTCATCCCTGTAGGGAGCCTTAACAAGCAGCACAGCCGTATAAGCATTTCCCGTATCCACAACGCTTGTTTCGCCGTCCTTACGGGAGTCATCGAACACCCATTTCAGCAGTTCCGTACTGTCGCTGTAGGCCGTATATTCATGGTATGCAGATTCCACCTGATTTTCTATAGCCTGATTGAAGTCATCCTCAGTAACGGAAGCCTCCTCAGATGTCGTTGTTATAGACACCTGTGACGGATTTGCTTTCAGGTACTTCTTTATATATTCGGAGAAGTCCTTTTTAGTCTTGCACTGTGCGAGGGCGTCCGCATACTCTTTTACTGTTTTTTTCTTTTCCTCATCGACGATCATAGAGGTATTATCGTCATTGATAGTAGAGTAGCTGAAGGAGTAGCTTATATAATCGGCGTACTTATACTTAGTTGAATTTTCCTTATAATAATTTTCATAGTCCTCATCCGTATAGGAAAAGCTTTCGTTCAGTGTATTTGAATAAGCCTGTGCGGTATATGTAAGGGTAAGGAGTTCCTCAAGTTCTTCTTTAGTAACGCCCTCTCCGAACTGAGACTCGATATACTCATCAAAGCTGACCTTATACTTATCGGCATCTGCCTGGAGGGAATCAAAGCCTGCCTGTATATCTTCCTTATTATACTTTGTTATTTCTGTTCCGTTAGCCTTACCTTCTTCAGCGAAAATAAGGGTCTGGGTGAGGTATTTTTTAGTATAGTCAACGAAATAGTCGTGCCAGGTCTGAGTACTGTCGCTCTGGTTGACATACTGTTCGCGAAGACTTTTTGTAGAGTCGATATAGTAAGTTCCATAAGAGGACATAAACCTGCTGTAGAGGTTATTATAAACATACTGAACGATCGGGAATTTAAGCTGGTAGGTATTTGATTTCACAACCACATTATTTCCGAATTTTGTTTCCTTTACAGATTTTGAAGCGGACGATTCAGCACTGCTTTCACTGTTGCCATTATCCTTATTGCATCCGCTCAGCGGAAGGGTGACGAGCAGGGCGCAGGCAGCAGCCGCAGCGAGTATTCTTTTTTTAACAGATCTATTTTCAGACATGGTGATTCTCCTTTTTTTGCCGGAAGCGATAAAAAACCGGCTAAAAATAAATAAAAAATAGCAAAATAAAAAATTCCGAATCTATCATACCAAAAATAAATTAATTTTTCAACCTTTATTTCAAAAGTTATTGCAAGATGCTGTAATTTTTATATGAATTCCCTTGACTTTTCCGGCATTTGATATAAAATAAGTAGTATCTGACGGAACGGAGAATCATTATGGATAAAATCATTGATATAAAAAAGTATATATGTGCATCGGAGGAGCTTGATTTTTCAGCCATGTACAGGCAGTGCAGTCTTGGGACAAAGACCCTGCCGGTAAAGGTATATATGCTTGAGCACCGCCGGCAGGGACACATACTTATAGACACCGGATGCAGTCGTCTGTTAAGGAACAATCCGCTGACATTTGCGAGGATGCTATCGCGGAGCAGGCTCAGCTTCGGACTCAGTGACGACATATGCACGCGGCTGACGGAGGAAAAGAAGGATCCGCTCATCATACGCAAGGTACTGTTGACTCATTGTCATCCGGAGTGCTGCGGAGCGCTGCCGCTTCTTCCGAAGTACGAGCTGATATCCACACCGCAGGTACTTGCGGTACTGCGCAACGCCGACAGCCGGCAGGACGGCATAATGAAGCAGACGCTTCCTCCGCCCGAGATAAAGCGGCGTGCAGCCGGGATATACGAAGGAGAGACAATACTGAGAGAATATTTCAAATGGGTATATGATGTATTTAATGACGGCAGCATACTTGCGGTTGACCTGAACGGGCACAGCCGAGGCATGGCAGGATATTATATACCTGAGAAGCAAATATTTTTTGCCGCAGACGCATCCATAGACGAAACCGCTGTCAATGAGCCATTAATACCGACAAAGAAGCTATTGTCACTGCAATACGATCCGGATATGTATTTATCTGTACTGGTAACACTGCGCAGGATACACAAGGAGCATCCGGAAATAAAATTCCTGTTCTCCCATAGTGTGTGACCGCACCGGCATAAAAAGCCCCCCAGATGGGAGGCTTTTTTTATTGAGGTTTTCAGAGGTTCGCTATTGTTTGTATAGTTCAGAAAATCACCTGTATAGCCTGAACTTGCCGATAACAGGGATCTCCTTGACCTTTCCTTCATTGATACTCTTTATAGCGGAAAGGATAAGGAATACAGGAAAGGCAAAGAATATTACTGTAAAGAAAATATCAAGTATCCATCCAAAAATACTCAGCTGACGGCCTGCGCCAAAAACACTCGGCTCATTATTTGCTATCCAAACTATTCCTGTAAACATTCCATTAAGTATGGCTGCTAATATCTCGACAATGAATATCAGAAGTCCCTGACTTGAATAAAACCTCGTTGAATATGAATTACTGCAGAATGCAAACGGCCACCAGAATGTCGGCCCCAATACGGATATGATGCACTGCTTTTTATGCGCTGCAAAATCATTCGGGTCATAATCACGGGTATAATCAGGCGTATCCTGCAGCTGTCTGAGGAATCCGGGGATATCCTTGAT
>CACZSM010000041.1 GCA_902783815.1 uncultured Ruminococcus sp. | reverse complement strand
TTTTTTCTGTAAGCGAAACAGCCTGACATAAATTTCCTTTTTCGAGCTGATCTCCGGCAAGTCTTGTAACGGTAACGGAAAGACCGGAGGTACAGATGAGAGCAAAAAATGCGTAAACGGAAGTTATGAGCTGACATATACCAATACCCTCAGCGCCTATTTTGTCCGAAAGCCAGATCCGGAAGTACATTGCCAGAATTCTGATCGCAAGGGCGCTTGATGCCATTATTATACCATTTTTCAGAAAGAGTTTTTTCTGCATAACATATTCCTTCCAGATATCAGACTATATACATACTTATTATAAAAACTCCGTTTATATTCTCATTGTCCCGACAATAATAATGAGGACACCTCTTCAAAAGGTGTCCTCAAAAGGTTATTTTTTTATTTGCGCTGTTGCAAGCCGGTCACAGCGTTCATTTTCCTCATGACCATTGTGTCCCTTTACCCATGTGAAGGTAACTTTATGCTTTTCAATAAGAGTCAGCAGTTCATCCCAAAGCTCAGGATTTTTTGCTTTTGTCTTATCAGACTTTATCCAGTTATTACGCTTCCAGCTTTTTGCCCAGCCCTTATTTATTCCGTTGCAGACATATTGTGAATCTGTTGTTATATTTACTATACATGGTTCCTTTAAAGACCTTAGACCCATTATTACGGCAAAAAGCTCCATACGATTATTTGTTGTATGTTCTTCGCCGCCTGACAGTTCCTTTTCATGTCCATTATAGCGCAGTATAGTACCCCAACCTCCCGGACCGGGATTTCCGCTGCAGGCTCCATCTGCAAACATCTCTACTGTTTTCATATCTTTCTCCTTCCAATTACTGTATCATGCACCCTTTTTTTCAGATGAACTGAACTGGCTGTTATACAGATCAAAATAGAATCCGTGTTTTTTCATAAGATCCGCATGACTGCCCTGTTCAATAATATTGCCGTCCTTCATTACAAGTATTATATCTGCTTCTTTAATAGTAGAAAGCCTGTGTGCAACTATAAAACTTGTCCTGCCCTTCATCATGGCATTGAATGCCTTTTGGATCCGTATTTCTGTACGGGTATCAATAGAGCTTGTAGCCTCATCAAGTATAAGCATAGGAGGTGCGCAAAGCATTACCCTTGCAATACACATCAGCTGTCTTTGTCCCTGAGAAAGATTTGTGCCTTCTTCTGTTATGATCGTATCATATTTATCCGGCAAACGCTCGATATACCTGTCCATATATGCTTTTTTAGCGGCTTCGCGCACTTCATCAAGAGTTGCATCAGGCTTTCCGTAGGCGATATTGTCAAAGAATGAAGCATTATAAAGCCAGCTGTCCTGCAATACCATACCATATTTTGTACGCAGGGAACTCCTTGTTATATCGTATATACTTTGTCCGTCAAGCATGATCGTGCCGCTGTCAATATCGTAAAAACGCATCAGCAGATTGATAAGCGTAGTTTTTCCGCAGCCTGTCGGACCTACTATTGCTATCCTCTGTCCCGGTTTTACATCAAGGCTGAAATTGGTTATCAGCTTCTTATCGGGTACATAGGAGAAATTGACATTCCTGATCGAAAGGCTGCCGCTGCAGGTTTCCGGTTCTGCGGCATTTTCGGGATCCGGGGTCTGGTCAGGCTGGTCGAGGAGTGCAAATACACGGTCAGCACCCGCAAGCGCAGTCTGGAGCTGAGGTATTACTCCTGTTACCTCATTGAATGGCTTTGTGTACTGGTTGGCATAAGTAATAAATGTTGCTATCTGACCGACTGACATCCTGCCGTTGATAACGCTTAGCGCACCTGCAATACATACGGCAGTTGTAACAAGTCCGTTTACGAATCTTGTACTTGGATTTGCAAGGGATGAATAGAACTGGGATTTCTGTCCACATTCCTTAAGACGGAGATTGATCTCGTCAAAAGCCTTCTGTGACCTTTGCTCATATCCGAATGCTTTGACGACCTTCTGCTGACTGATATATTCTTCAATATAAGCACTAAGCTCTCCCTGAGTCTGCGACTGTTTGCGGAACTGTTTCTGCGAAAGCCTTGTAATGAATGCTGCGACAAACATTGAAAGCGGAGTTATGAGTACAACTACAAGTGCAATTATCGGATTTATCATTATCATAAAACCGAGCGTACAGATTATCATTACAAGTCCGGAGAAAAGCTGTGAAATGCCCTGTAAAAGACCATCTCCGACAGATTCAGCATCATTTATTATACGGCTGAGAAGATCTCCGTGTGGAGTTCCGTCTATATATTTCAGCGGTACTCTGTTGAACTTTGCATAGATATCCCTTCTCAGGTCGCGTATAGTACAATATGCGACTGTATTTGTACAAAGATTCATCAGCCACTGGAAAACTGATGACGCTATAACAGCTGCGCCCGTCATTATCAGAAGCTCGGTTATTCTTTCAAAGTTTACCTGTCCGGCATCAATAGCATTATCTATTGCGTAACCGATAAGAACTGGCGCCGTAAGATTCAGTACTACATACAGTATCGCAAATAAAAGCGCAAGCAGTATCTGATTATGATATGCTGCCGCATATCCGAGTATGCGTTTGACAGTTTTTTTATTTGTCTTTGATTTTTTCTTTTTCGGCATCAGTTTTCCACCTCCTCGGCACTTAGCTGTGACAGGCATATTTCTTTATATACCGCGCAGTCTTTTAAAAGTTCATTATGCGTTCCTGAACCGACAAGTTCTCCGCCGTCGAGAACGAGTATTTTATCTGCATAGCGTATCGTGCCTACTCTTTGCGATACCATTATTACCGTCATATTTTTTGTTTCCTCTCTGAGAGCCTTTCTCAGAGCTGCATCTGTTGCAAAATCAAGCGCGCTTGCGCTGTCGTCAAGAATAAGTATTTCTGGTTCGGACACAAGTGCCCTTGCAATAGTAAGTCTTTGTCTTTGACCGCCGGAAAGGTTTTTTCCTCCTGCGGTTATTTCACGGTCAAGTCCCTCCGGCATTTTTCTTACGAATTCATATGCCTGTGATATTTTGAGTGCCTTTTTTATTTCTGCGTCAGTTGCATCGGATTTTGCCCAAAGCATATTCTTTTTTATCGTTCCACTGAAAAGCTCCGCCTTTTGCGGTACTATTCCCATTTTGCCGCGAAGCTCAGAAAACTTGTAATCCTTCACAGGACAGCCTTCTATAAGTATTTCACCCTCACTTGCATCGTAGAATCGTGGGATAAGGTTTACAAGTGTTGATTTTCCCGAACCTGTACCGCCGATTATTCCGACTGTCATTCCTCTTTCGATCGTAAAGCTGATATTTTTCAGAGAATATCCGTTGTCCTGATAACCAAAGGAAACATTCCTGAATTCTATCTCAGGTGCGTTTTTATCAGGTGCAGCAGTAAGTTCTTTATTCTCTGTAACAGACGATTTTGTGTCGAATACCTCATTCACTCTTGCGGCGGATGCAGCTGCTTTTGTGAATATCACAACAAGGTTTGAAACTACTATCATTGTAAGGAGTATCTGTGTCATATAGTTTACAAGCGCTATTATCTCGCCTGTTTTAAGTGTTCCGCTGTCAACGAATATTGCGCCGAACCATACGATCGCAATTATTGCTCCCTGAGCGATGATGTATGTGAGCGGATTAAGCAGTGCGGAGATCCTGCCGACAGTCATAGCAGTTTTTGCAAGTTCCCTGTTGCTTTCGTCAAAGCGCTGCTGTTCACTTTCCTGCTTATCGAAAGCACGGATAACTCTGTTGCCGGAAAGGTTCTCTCTTGTTATAAGAGATACCCTGTCAAGTTTGCCCTGCATAGCTTTGAAAAAGGGTACGGATCTGTTCATGATTATATACAGCACACCAGCAATTATCGGAGAAGCTGCAAAGAAAATAACGGACATTCTGACATCTATCATCACAGCCATTACCATTGCGCCTATAACAAGGAAAGGTGCGCGTATGACAAGTCTTATAAGCATAGCAACAGCGAGCTGTAATTGGTTTATATCGTTTGTCATACGGGTGATAAGGGAAGGCGTTCCTATCTTATCAAGCTCATTATGCGAAAGGGAGTTGATATGTCTGAACATAGCGCTCCTTAGTTCAGTACCGAAGCCCTGAGAAGCTATTGATGCTGATTTCTGGCATACAAGCGCAAATCCCAGTCCAAGAGCACCCAATATTATCATAAGAGCACCTTTTTCCAGTACATACATTATATCATTATTACGCACTCCATTATCAATAATATCAGCGGTTATTATGGGTATCAGTAATTCAAAAATAGCCTCAATAAGTTTACATATGGGTCCTAATATAAGTTGAAGTTTATAATTTTTTAAAAATCGTTTTAATTTGAACATGGCACTCTCCCCGTTTTTACATCTTCTGTTATTACTATTCTATTACATTTCTCTCTGAATTGCAAGCACTGCTCATGGAGGTAAAATTGACAAAGTGAAGGGAATGTGTTATAATGACTAAGCAAAATCATGTTGCATGGGAGTGTAATTTATGACTATACCAAATGATCCGGCAATATTGCTATCGTTTGTTAATACTAAACTCAGAGATGAATATTCAGATCTGGATGAATTGTGTAAATCCCTTTGTGCGGATAGATCGGATATCATTAAGAAGCTGTCTGATATAGGTTTTTCTTATGACAGCAAGCTTAACAGGTTCGTATAGGAGCAGACTATGGAAAATAAAAAATACAGCAGTCCTGAAGAAGCTGAATTTGATTTGATCTCTGAGATGTACCCTGGTGCGCGTCTTTCTGAGGAAAAAGATGCCGAGGGAAAGTACCTGAGAATAATACTTGCTGGTATAGCTATTATTTTCAGTGGTTTTATGCTGTTCCTTTCATTTTTCTTTACAGATGTTTCAATTAAACCTGCTGCCAGAAAAATTTATGTTGAGGCAGAGGTGACTAAGATATCTGTATTCAGACCAGTTTTTGCATCACAGGTCAATACTGTACAGTTTGCCGTAAATTATGACTGTTTTGTTAATGGAAAAACTGTTTCCGGAAGAGTATATCTTGATGAAAAAGAGGCTAAGAAACAGTACATAACCCTGAAAGATATGGATGTCCCTTATATAAATATAAAAATCTATGAAAGAGGCAGAACCTTTTTTGATCTGGATGGTATCCATATCTTTGTATTTATATTATTTTGCACCTGTATATTTATTGGTATAATGTTTATTTTTCTTGCAAAGAAAACAAAGGCGGAATATGCTGCCGGAAAATATGTGATTTACGAAAATCGAGGGAAGATGATCTGTAAAAAACTTGGTCATTTATAAGGGAGTAGTGAAAACAAGTATGAAGCCGGATTATGTACAGAAAGAAAAATCAAAGCTGATATACTATGTTCTCGGCGCAGTATTTTTTACACTTGTCCTAATAGCGCTTGTCATTGGCGAGATTACTATGCTGACAGATACATATGCAGACAATAAATTCCTTGTGGAAGAAATACTTATCGGACTTTTTGCTTTAATAGCAGTTTTAGCTGACATAGCACTTATTGTATGTGCTGTAAAAAGGAAAGTTCTGCTTGATGTTGAGCAATTCGGCAGAAAATCTTACGGTACTGTTATTGACAGGACAATAAGCTCCTTTTCAAACAGTGAAACAGGAGAAACCACATATCAGTATTATATATGGTATGAATATTATACAGATAACCGTATAAGGAAGATATGTCAGGAGAAGGTAACATCTGCTGAATACAACATAATAAGCGCAGTATGCGAAGCAGGCAATGTACAGCTTCCGATACTGCAGCTTGGCGACAGGGCAATAATAGATTCAAAAACGATATCAGGTATATAAAAAACAACCAGCGGTTTCAGAACCGCTGGTTTTCAATATTATTATCGAACCTGTCCGTCGCCCTCAATGACAAACTTCATGGAGGTAAGTTCATTAAGTCCCATAGGACCTCTTGCATGGAGCTTCTGAGTAGAAATTCCGATCTCAGCTCCGAGTCCGAACATTCCGCCGTCCGTAAAGCGTGTCGAGGCATTCACATAAACAGCAGCTGCATCCACTTCCTCAGTGAATCTTCTTGCTGATTTGTAGTCACTTGTAACGATACATTCGCTGTGACCGGTCGAATACTTTGCGATATGAGCGATAGCCTCATCAAAATCGGTTACTACCTTTACAGCAAGTATGTAATCTCCGTACTCAGTTTCCCAGTCGCTTTCACTTGCCGGTATTACGCAGTCGCCGAGAATTTCAGCAGTCTTTTCGCATCCTCTCAGCTCAACGCCTTTTTTGTCGAGTCTTTCCTTTATTTCCGGCAGAGCATCTCTTGCAACAGCTTCATGCACAAGTATAGTTTCTATTGCATTGCATACGGAAGGGCGTGATGTTTTGGCGTTATAAATAATATCAGCAGCCATATTGATATCTGCGCTTTCATCAACATACACATGACAGTTTCCTGCTCCTGTTTCGATAACAGGAACCTTGGCATTTTCTACGACTGCTCTGATAAGACCTTTTCCGCCGCGAGGAATAAGAACATCCAGATAATCTGTAAGTTCCATAAGTTCAACTGATGAGCTTCTTGATGTATCCTCGATAAGCTGTATAGAATTCCTGTCCAGACCAACGCTTTCGACAGCATCTCTCATAATATCGGCTATGCGTTTATTAGAGAAGATAGCTTCCTTGCCGCCCCTGAGAATAACCGCATTTCCGCTTTTGAGACACAGAGCAGCAGCGTCAGCCGTAACATTAGGACGAGCCTCATAAATTATGCCAATAACTCCCAATGGAACTCTTACCTTTGTTATTTTCAGTCCGTTTGGTCTTGTTCCGCCTGAGATGACCGTACCGATAGGATCAGGAAGAGCAGCTACCTCCAGTACACCCTGAGCGATACCGTCTATTCTTGACTCATTCAGCATAAGTCTGTCAAGAAGCGAAGCCGAAAGACCGTTTTTTCTGCCGTTTTCGAGGTCAGTATTATTAGCCTCAATAATACTTTCCGAATTGTTTTTGAGAGCCTCTGCGATTGCCTTCAGAGCGTCATTCTTTTTTTCACCGGCATTAGCCAGAGTTCTTGATGCTTTTTTTGCAAGAGCGCCCATTTCCTCGATTACTGTCATTATTATCCCCCTTGATAAAATTATTATAGATGGGAACCTCTGAAAACCTCATTAACGATCAATTTGCTGTCAATTTTCCCGTATGGTTGGTTGTCATAGAGTATTACTGCGGCTTTCCGCCGCGCATACGAAAAAATTTACGGATGCAAAATGATTCGAGTCCTGGTTTTAAGAGAACCCCGGATTATACACTGCCCTCAGCCGCAAGGAACATTGTTCCCATAGGTTCGCCCTCAAGCAGTCTGTATATATTAGTCGGGTCTGATCCGCTCATTACGCAGGTATTGATACCAGCGCTTGTAGCTGCTGCCGCAGCAGTGACCTTTGTTGACATTCCGCCGGTACCCCTGTTTGAACCGGAATCGCCAGCCATTTTTCTGATATTATCATCTATATGTGCGACCACAGGTATTCTTTTTGCATTTTTATCCTTTCGCGGATCAGTCTCATAAAGACCGTCGATATCCGTAAGAATAACAAGCAGATCAGCGCCTACGAGGTCTGCCACGATAGCCGAGAGATTATCATTATCACCAAAATTTGCTCCGACTATTTCATCTATAGCTACGGTATCGTTTTCATTTACAATAGGAATAATACCCATTTCAAGCAGTGTCTGAAATGTATTCATAACATTCTGCTTGCTGTACTCATTAAGCACGATATTCTTTGTAAGAAGCACCTGTGCCACTGAATTATTGAATTCTCCGAAAAACTTATCATACAGGAACATAAGCTCACACTGTCCTACAGCCGCAAGAGCCTGTTTATATCTTGTTTCAGAGGGTCTTTCCTTCAGCTTGAGCTTGCCGACACCTATTCCTATAGCGCCGGAGGTCACAAGTATTATCTGCTTACCGCTGTTATGCAGATCACTGAGTACCTTGCATAGTTTTTCAAGATTGCGGAGATTGACCTTGCCATTTTCATATGTAAGTGTTGATGTTCCGACCTTTACAACAACTCTTCTTGAGCGTAAAATATCCATTTAATAATTCTTTCCTCTCTCTGTCGGGTTTTCTTTTCAGCCCTAACTATAATACAACATTTTTTATCTCGGGTCAATAAGATGTTCACTCAGCAGCAACATTTTTTCTGCATTATGATCCGGTTTATAAAAAATCTACAAAAAATAATGATAAAATTTAAATAAAAAGGTTGCAATTTTTAAAAGTTTTGTGTAAAATGTATATAGAAGGGTATAAACCACTGTATTTGTTTTTAAGCGGACAGCGTAAAGATATAAAGAATAGTGTTTCTGAGTATCGCCTGCACCGCCGGGGATCGGATCAATAAAAAATAAAGCGAGGTAAATAATATGTCAAACAGATTGTTTCAGGGTATTATCCATCAGATGAGGGATACGATCGACAGAACTATCGGTGTTATAGACGAAACATCCGTGGTCATTGCGTGCAGTGAACTTGGCAAGATAGGAGAGGTCAATGAGCATGTGACTTCCGAAATGCTCGCTTCCAATGCACCGTTCGTTCTTAATGGATATACATACAAGTCCCTCGGCAATAAACCAAGAAGTGAGTATGCTGTCTTTGTTGCCGGCAATGATTTTGCAGCGCAGAAGTATGCGGCTATCCTTGCCATTTCTCTCAGCAGTATAAAACAGTATTACGATGAGAAATATGACAGAGGTAACTTTATCAAGAATATTATACTCGATAATATCCTTCCGGGCGATATTTACCTTAAATCAAGGGAACTTAAATTCAATGCGGATGTTACGAGAGTCTGTATGCTTATAAAAATATCCTCAAAAACTGATATCAGCGCTTATGATGTCATCCAGAACCTGTTTCCGGATAAGTCAAAGGACTTCGTTATCAATATAAATGAAACAGATATCGCTCTTGTAAAGGAGATCAAACAGGATATCGAATCAAAGGATCTCGAAAAGCTTGCAAGCTCTATTGTTGATACCCTCTCCGGAGAGTTCTATACACACTGTGTTATCGGCATCGGTACTCCTGTCTTGGGCATAAAGGATCTTGCCCGTTCGTTCAAGGAGGCTCAGGTCGCACTTGAAGTAGGAAAAGTATTTGATACTGAGCGTTCGATCGTAAGCTACGATAAGCTCGGTATTGCAAGACTTATCTATCAGCTGCCTACAACGCTTTGTGATATGTTCCTTAAGGAAGTATTCAAGAGAGGCTCTATCGAATCACTCGATCAGGAAACACTGTTTACTATTCAGCGTTTCTTTGAAAATAACCTCAATGTTTCGGAAACATCAAGAAAACTGTTTGTACACCGCAATACGCTTGTATATAGACTTGAAAAGATAAAGAAGCTGACAGGTCTTGACCTGAGAGAATTTGAGGATGCTATTATTTTCAAGGTAGCCCTCATGGTAAAGAAATATCTGTCATCTAACCCTATAAAATATTAACACACCACCGCAATGACCGCACAGGCAGATCACCTGTGCGGTCATTTTGGCTTGAACTGCGCCGGTTACGCATAGTTCTTAGTTCAGCAAATATGCAAATAGTGTCAGATAGCTTGCAAAAACAGTCCATACGGCATAAGGTATCTGCAATAAGCCGGATAATTTGTCTTTACGATAGAATTTTACTGCCATTGCTATTACAAGTACGGCAAGAAGAATTATCCATATGAATGAAAACAGTCTCCATTTCAGTACAAAAAATGCTATCGGCCATAAGAGATTTACAAACAGCTGTAAATAATACAATTTTGAAATTCCGTCCTCAAATAAACCCTTTACCTTCAACATTCCGCTTGATACACCCATAAGAATGTAAAGTACCGTCCATACTACAGGAAATAACCATGCTGGAGGAGAAAAAGCAGGTTTATTCAGCATATCGTAATCCATTGAACCCAATATTATCCACCCTGTTAACCCTCCGAGCAATACCGGAATAAGTATTGACACAGCGTAGATCCTCAGCTTTCCTCGTTCAGATAAAAAAGACATACAAACCCTCCTGACAGAAAACAAAATGTTCTCCTGAGATTTTTATATTCTATTATATGTGCCGCCGCATTAAAATATCCATTGTAATTCTTCTGGACAAGGTAATGGGAACCTCTGATATCTGACATTGAAAGCAGTATTATCTGTGTGAATCAGTAATTATCCGGATCGCAAATCATATTATATTGTTCTTCACTGATATTTCCATTTATAAGCGCTTTTTTTGCGTATAAATGGTATTCATATTCTGTGAGAAAATAATACTTGCCGGATGAGCCTGTTTTACTGTCGGAATTATAATCTTCATAGTATTCCATTATATGACGCCCCATTGTATCTGTTCCGACTGCGCGGAAAGTCCGCTTTTCACGATTGATCTCTACGATGAACAATTCATGATAATCACTGGGTTTTGTAGTGAGTATTTTGCTGCCTGTCTTATCAGGATCGCTGTTTATTTCTGCAAGAGTATTTTTTACAATAGTATTTACAAGCGCTTTACGATTTTTATAGCCATATGGGATAGCTACAACTGTGTACCATTTTCCGGGATAGTCCCAACTTTCCTGAAAATACTCAGTGACTTCATGGTGATCTACAACCTCTGTTATTTCCGGGCGTGTTTTTTGAATGATCCCCAATGCTTCCTGATGCACACTTTCGCGTAATTCAGCGGCATATCTGAGATCCTGTTCACTGTATTTTGCCATTTCTCTGTTCCTCCTTGAATTTAAATTTTGTTTAGTTCTGAATTGTATAACTTATAATATGTTTATTTTATCATACTGCATTATTGTTTAACAAGTAATGAATTTGAAAAACGCACAATAATACAAAAAGGGAGAATAATATATACAATAAGTAGAGTAAAGAGGTCATAAAAGTACAAATTCGGGGAAAAATTAATACAATTTGTAGAAAGTCGAAAAAAATAAAAAAAAGGTGTTGACAAAAGTAACAGGATGTGATATTATAACAAAGCTGTCGCACGAAGCGGTAGTCGAGGAAAGAAAAAACTTGAGGTTAAGG
>CACZSM010000040.1 GCA_902783815.1 uncultured Ruminococcus sp. | reverse complement strand
GGTCAAGCATAAATGATACCCTCGGCAGATACCCAAGATCCTCAAGCAGTGAGAATAAAGGGAAAAATATGAGCATTGGAGGAAGCATGACTGATATAACACTTGCAAGTGTACCGAAAATGCCGTCTGTCAGAAGTGATGTCAAAGCAGCATCAGCGCCTGTACTGTCAAGTATGGAACGAAAAAGGCGTCCGAGGGAGGAAAAACACTCCGAAAGCAATTCAGAGGGATAGTTAGCACCTGAAATGGTAAGATAGAATATAAGCGCAAGAAGGAGTACCATTACAGGTATTCCATATTTTTTTGATGTTAGTATCCTGTCGAGCCGCCTGTCTCTTTTTGAATATGAGTTATCAGTAGAGCTTACGCACTGTCGGCAGATATCATCACACCGCTTTGCATAGTATTCATCTGAAGAACCGCTGATGGAAAGATCGTCAGCAGTCAGAGCAGCAGAAACAGGCATTGTATGGAATGTACCGCTGCAAACGGACAGTACGGCTGTTTTAAGCTCTTCAAGACCCTTTCCGGAGCGTGCGGAGGTACTTACAACTGGTATGCCAAGTATAGATGACAGCTTATCCGTATCAGTACGGATGTTCTTTTTTTCTGCCTCATCGGTAAGATTAAGACACAGAACAGCCTTGTCTGTGATTTCAAGTATGTTCAGCGCAAGCCCCAGACACCTTCGCGGCGCAGAGGCGTCTGCAGTTATTATAACACAATCGGAGCCGCTGCCTGAAAGAGCATCAGCAGCAGCGGCTTCATCCGGAGAACCGCCCTTTGTGGAGTACAAACCAGGCAGATCAGTAATAATGAAGCGGCAGTCCTGAAAAAAGAACTCTCCGGCAGCGGTCTCAACAGTTTTTCCAGCCCAGTTCCCGGTATGCTGTTTAGCCCCGGTGAGAGCATTAAAAAGCGTACTTTTCCCGACATTTGGATTACCAGCAAGCAGGACATTGTATTGAATATTGATATTTTTATTCAAGCTCATCACACTCCGGCATAACAGGACAGACCAGTATATAATCGGCGGTATTCCTTCTGAGGGCGATCAGGGTATTGCGGAAGTAGTAGGCGGCGGTATTTCCGCCGGGAGCCTTTATTACGGCTTCAACAGCAGTTCCGCGAACCAGTCCAAGCCGCATAATGCCTGAGGCAGTATTGCTGTCCTGGGGCATACCGGCAACGATCCCAACGCATCCGCAGGGCAGATCACTCAGAGGTATAGTTTTCATACACTCCCGTCCTTTATCATATTCTAAAGACATATTATGCAGAAAAGATACCGGGCGTGAGGAAATATTGCTGCCGAATTTGCATCAACACTGCCGCGTGTTCTATGTGAATGAAATTATCCTCACGGAGATAAAATAAGCTAAAATAAAAGAAATCTGTTGTCAGACCCTTGACAACAGATGTAAAATGTGTTATAGTATTAAAATGCACCATTATAGAAAAGTATGCCTTTTTGTTGTTTGAAAAGAATTTTTGACTGGAAACTTATATGAAATATAACACATTTCCGGAAAAAAATCAAGCATATTTTTTATTTTGGTACAGAGCATTTACTTTCAGTTCCGCATGGGCTTCCATGCCGGTCTTTTAACCTGAATGGGCGGCAGGTCCCGGATGCTTATGAAGCTGTGGGATGAATTGCCCGTCAGCCGTAAGGCTGACTCGAACCGTGGGACACACGGGGATGGCTCGCTGACAATGTACGGGCTGCCGTACTTGGACGAGAAGCCCCAGCTTATGAAAGGTGGGGCAGTATGTCACAGAATTTGAATGGAGTGATCGTATGGTAAATGTCAAACCCGTTCGGCTCGGTAAAACCGAGAGAATGAGCTTCTCACACATCGATGAGGTTCTTGAAATGCCTAACCTTATCGAGATTCAGAAAGACTCCTATAAATGGTTTCTTGAAAAGGGTCTGAGAGAGGTATTTGAGGATGTCTCGGGAATAACCGACTTCAAAGGAGAAATAATCCTTGATTTTGTCGATTATAAACTTGATGTCGATAAGCCAAACTATTCTATCGCTGAATGTAAGGTCAGGGATGCTACATATTCAGCTCCCCTGCGTGTTACAGTAAGACTGACTACGCCTACAGGTCAGCCGCAGGAGCATCCTGATATATTCATGGGCGATTTTCCGCTTATGACCCCAAGCGGAACATTCGTAATAAATGGCGCGGAACGAGTTATCGTATCTCAGCTCGTGCGCTCACCGGGCGTTTACTATAAGATGGATCACGATAAATACGGCAATAAGCTGTTCAGCGCTACTGTCATTCCTAACAGGGGCGCATGGCTTGAATATGAAAACGATGCAAATAATGTTTTCTTTGTCCGTATAGATAAAAACAGGAAGCTGCCGGTAACAACATTTATCAGGGCACTGGGATATGAAAACGGTCTGGAAACAGATTCCGAGATAATAGATTTCTTCGGTGCGGATAAGTTGATAATCGCTACTCTCGAAAAGGACAGCACGAAAAATGGAGAGGACGCTCTGAAAGAGGTATATAAGAAGCTTCGTCCGAGTGAGCCGGCAACAAAGGATGCAGCGCTTGGACACCTGAATAATCTTTTCTTCGATCCAAGAAGATATGATATGTCCAGAGTGGGCAGATATAAGTATAATAAGAAGCTCTCACTTTCCAACAGACTTGCAGGACAGATACTTGCAAGACCTATTATATCCGAGGACGGCGAGATAATCGCTGAGGAGGGTGAGTTCATCTCCAAGGAAAGAGCATTGGAAATCGAAAACATGGGCATAACAGTAGCTTATGTTATGAGCCAGACAACAATATCCGATCAGCAGGCTGAGGAGGTAAAGATAATCTCCAATGGCATGGTGGATATATCAAAATATGTTTCCTTTGATGCAAAGGAAGAATGTGGAATAAATGAGAAGGTAAGATGGGTCGTCCTGAAGGAGATACTCAGCCAGGGACTGAGTGAGGAGGATCTTAAGAATGAGATCAGGAAGAATAAGGATCTTCTTATCCCGAAGCATATTATCGTTGATGATATATATTCTACGATCAACTATATGATATCACTTTCCCACGGTATCGGTACGACTGATGATATCGACCACCTCGGAAACAGAAGAATCCGTTGCGTCGGCGAGCTTCTGCAAAATCAGTTCCGCATAGGCTTTACAAGACTGCAAAGAGTTATTACTGAAAGAATGACAAGCCTTTCACAGGATCCTGAGCATATCGACCCGAAGGCTCTTATCAATATCCGTCCCGTAACAGCTGCGATCAAGGAATTCTTCGGCTCATCACCGCTTTCACAGTTCATGGATCAGAATAACCCTCTTGCAGAGCTTACACATAAAAGGAGACTTTCAGCACTTGGTCCGGGCGGTCTTTCCAGAGATCGTGCAGGATTTGAGGTCCGTGATGTCCACTATACACATTACGGCAGAATGTGTCCTATCGAGACGCCGGAAGGTCCTAATATCGGACTTATCTCTTATCTTGCAACATTTGCAAAGATAAATGAATATGGACTTATAGAGGCTCCTTACCGTAAGGTCGATAAGGAAACAGGAATAGTAACGGATCATGTTGACTATATGACAGCCGATATCGAGGATAACTTCATCGTTGCTCAGGCAAATGAACCCCTTGATGAGGAAGGAAGATTCGTAAATAAGAAGATCGTCGGCAGACACCGCGATGAGTTCGTGGAGGTCGAGAGGTCTAAGGCGGATTACATGGATGTATCGCCTAAAATGGTCGTATCAGTTGCTACGGCAATGATACCGTTCCTTGAAAATGATGATGCTAACCGTGCGCTCATGGGCTCTAATATGCAGCGTCAGGCAGTGCCGCTTCTTGTTACGGAATCACCTATAGTTGGTACCGGCATGGAGTCTAAGGCAGGCGTTGACTCAGGTGTATGTATTCTTTCTGAGGAGGATGGCGTTGTAAAGTCTGTAAGCGCAAGAGAGATCAAGGTCGAATATGATTCAGGCAGAGTACAGACTTTTGAGGTAACAAAGTTTACCCGTTCAAACCAGAGTACCTGTATAAATCAGGTGCCGATAGTAGATGCAGGTCAGAGAGTTGTTAAGGGAGAGGTACTTGCAGACGGCCCGGCAACACATAACGGCGAAATTTCACTCGGTAAAAATGCCCTTATCGGATTTATGACTTGGGAGGGCTATAACTATGAGGATGCTGTCCTGCTGAATGAAAAGATAGTAAGAGATGATGTATATACATCTATCCATATAGAGGAATATGATGTCGAGGCAAGAGATACAAAGCTCGGCCCCGAGGAAATAACAAGAGAGATCCCGAATATTGGTGAGGATCAGCTCCGTGACCTCGATGAGAACGGTATCATACATATCGGCGCAGAGGTTCATGCGGGAGATATCCTCGTAGGAAAGGTAACGCCAAAGGGCGAAACTGAGCTTACAGCAGAGGAAAGACTGCTCAGAGCTATCTTCGGCGAGAAGGCAAGAGAGGTAAGAGATAACTCCCTCAAGGTGCCCCACGGCGAAGCAGGCATAATCATCGACGTCAAGAAGTTCACAAGAGATAACTGCGAGGAGCTGGCTCCCGGAGTTAATATGCTGGTAAGATG
>CACZSM010000039.1 GCA_902783815.1 uncultured Ruminococcus sp. | reverse complement strand
CATTTCAGATGGCAGAGAGAACAATATAAGAGCAGCGAGCATAATAGAAGCGACAGTGGCTATAAGGATCGGCAGGAGGTCTTTATTTTTTTTGCATGAAGTGCTGTCATCAGTATTTTCAGTTTCGGAAGATAACTCTGTCTGAGTAAGCTCCTTCTGGTTATTATCTAATATTTTTTTCATTACGGGAAAATCACATCCTGATAAAAAATATGATTCGCAAGCGAATTATCAGTATTATAACATAAATATTTAAAAAAAGCCATATAATTTCCAAAAAGAGGTGTGTGACCTCACTATGGGTATCGTAAATATGAATACAGGCTTCCGGAACAGAAGCCTGTAAGTTTATTTTTTCTTGTTGTGGAGGATATTTTTGCGTATATAGTCTATAGTTTTTTCCTCGCCGTCATTTTTCAGCATAATAAGCATAGATTCAAGAAGACTGGCTGTTTCCGGATGAATAATATAGTGTGTTTTTGATTTCTGGTAGTAATTGTAGGGGTCAGCGTCGGTATAATTGCTGCCGCGGTAATTTTTTGAAGCAGCAACTCTGTCGCAGAACATCTCCACAACATATTTCACAGGCATTTTCATTCCTGTCATTGCATGGCCTTCACCAAGACCATAATCTATCCAGTATTCAAGATGGTGTTTATTTCGTCCCTTGTGATGCAGCCAAGCGCTGCTGTAGCCTTTTTTTTCGCGTTCGGCATCATTCGGACTTCTTGTTCCCTGATAATATTTTGCACCCACAAAAAATTCAACAGGAGAATATTTTGATAAATCATGCAAAATCCCCTGCCTGTAAAGTCCGAGTTTAAAGCAAAGCTCCATGACTAATTTTTTATGGTGATTTATAGTTTTAAGATGATTCAGCCAATTCATTGTATTATACACCTTCTACAGAGGTCTTTTCCATCTTCCGATAAGGCTTTCAGAATACAATCTGAGGTATTTTTCAATTTCGTCATTGCCGTCAAGAAAAGAAAGGTCGTTATTTTCTATCAGATCCAGTTTACGCTGTCTGCTGAGCTGTTTTATACGATATTCAAGCTGAGCAGCATCAGAGCGACAGCTGCTTTGCCATACTGCAAGAAGTCTTGCAGCGGAATGGGACCTTGTATATTTTGCTGCGGCAGGAGTTTTTTCAAAATGCTCCTGCATCCGTTTATTGATATCCTTTGCAATTCCGGTATAGATAGTGTTGTCCGAGCATTGCAGCATATAGGTATAGTAGCTCATAGCTGTTTTGTCATTGCAAGATGTTCTTTATAAATTTCGGTATAAAGCTCTGCGCCGCTCCATGAACGGTTAGTCGGAGTCATTACGGCTTTCAGTACATTTCTGCCGAAGCCAGCCTTTCTCAGGGCGGCAAGTATCATATCAACATCATTTCCGATAACTCCGCACATTACGACCAGCTTTCCGAATTCTGTTTTTTCACCATTGCTGCTGCTGACATCAGCATCGTCATATCCCGACAAAACGCCCACAGGAATATTATATTCATCCTCACTGACAGTCCGTATGTTGAATCTGAGCGGCAGCAGTTTTGATCTTGCAATTTTTTCTTCATCCTTATTGAAGTTATAAAGCAAAACAGTTTTTTTCATTTTGACCTCCGGTTATTCCGTATCCAGCTTAAGCACAGCCATGAAAGCCTCCTGCGGTACTTCTACGCTGCCAAGCTGACGCATACGCTTTTTGCCTTCCTTTTGTTTTTCGAGTAGTTTTTTCTTACGGGTTATATCTCCGCCATAGCATTTTGCAAGTACATCCTTACGCATGGCCTTTACAGTTTCCCTTGCGATTATTTTTCCTCCGATACAGGCTTGTATTGGTACCTCAAACAGCTGTCTTGGAATTTTCTCCTTGAGCTTTTCCGCCATTTTTCTTGCTCTGCCATACGCCTTATCAGCGTGGATAATAAACGAAAGCGCATCCACGACCTCTCCGTTGAGCATGATATCGAGCTTTACAAGTTTTGACTGCGCATATCCTGAAAGCTCATAATCAAAGGAGGCGTAGCCTCTTGTTCTTGATTTTAGTGTATCGAAAAAGTCGTATATTATTTCCGCAAGGGGAAGATCATAATGTATATCAACTCTGTCGGAGTCAATATATTTCATATCTCTGAAAACGCCGCGTCTGTCCTGACAAAGATCCATAATATTTCCCACATATTCAGACGGAGAATAAATATGTGCTTCTGTCATTGGCTCCTCAGCCATTTGTATCTGACCGGGATCAGGATAATTTGTTGGGTTATCTATCATTTCTACGGTGCCGTCAGTTTTAGTAATACGGTATATAACGCTTGGTGCGGTTGTTATCAGATCAAGATTATATTCCCGTTCAAGTCTTTCCTGTATTATTTCCATATGCAGAAGTCCGAGGAATCCGCAGCGGAAGCCGAAGCCCAGTGCGATCGAGGTCTCAGGCTCAAAGGAGAGGGAAGCATCATTAAGCTCCAGTTTTTCAAGAGCATCTCTCAGATCTCCGTATTTTGCGCCGTCCGCAGGGTATATTCCACAGAAAACCATTGGCTGTACTGCGCGGTATCCAGGCAGTGCTTCAGCGGCTGGGTGATCTGCAAGTGTAACAGTATCTCCGACTCTTGCATCGCCGACGGTTTTTATAGATGCTGCGATATAACCTACCTCTCCTGCATAGAGCGCATCAGTAGGTTCAAGACTTGTAGCCCTCATGAAGCCAAGCTCCACTACTGTGAATTCCGATCCGGTAGCCATCAGGCGTATTGTATCGCCTGTATGTATCTGACCCTCTTTAAGCCGTACATATATAATAACGCCCTTATAGCTGTCATAGTAGGAATCGAAAATAAGTGCCTGCAAGGGTTTTGTCTCGTCTCCGGAGGGTGGAGGCACCATTGCCACTATCTGCTCCATGACTTCATGTATATTAATACCCATTTTCGCTGAAATACAGGGTGCATCTTCTGCCGGCAAACCGATAACATCCTCGATCTCTTTTTTTACCCTGTCCGGGTCAGCGCTTGGCAGATCTATCTTATTGATGACAGGTACGATCTCAAGTCCGGCATCAAGCGCAAGATAGGTATTCGCCAGTGTCTGCGCCTCGATACCCTGAGAGGCATCCACGACTAAAACAGCGCCCTCACAGGCTGCAAGTGACCGTGAGACCTCATAATTGAAATCGACATGACCGGGGGTATCAATAAGGTTAAAAATATATTCCTCACCGTCATCCGCATTATAGACGAGCGTAACAGCATGAGCCTTAATAGTTATACCGCGTTCTCTTTCAAGCTCCATATTATCAAGAAGCTGATTTTCCATTTCGCGTATAGCAACGGATTGAGTCTGTTCAAGGATCCTGTCGGCGAGGGTAGATTTACCGTGGTCGATATGAGCTATTATACTGAAATTTCTGATTTTATTCTTATCAAAAGCCATTTTTTCACCTGCTGATATAAAAATATACGGATATACTCTACTATTATATCATAGAGTTGATATTTTGGATATAGTTTTTTGAAAAAAATATAATTGCTATCTGCGCAGGAGAACTACATAATTTTTTTCATATACAAAAGACAGGACAACCAACTGAGGAAGTCCTGCCTTTTGTATTAAGGGAACCACTGAAAACCTTAACTGAAAAGGCACATCGGAAAACCGATGTGCCCCATATAAATTATTTCTTATCCTTTTTTAACGCTACGGCAAGAGCCTTTGTTATTGATGTACCCAAAACAAAGCATACCCCTGCTTCGATAAGTGCCTGTACGCCTACCAGTGCAAAGAAAAATGTGAACAGATCGCCGCCGGCTTTGCTGGAGATGCCTGCAAAGGTCTTAGCAAAATCTCCTGTAAGACTGGATGCTGTGGAAACATCCATCATAACGATCTTTACCTCTGCATAAAGAGCGGACATAAAAAGTATTGTGTTAAGTACAGGAACAGAAATGCTTGTGACAAGGTATGATATAAACTTCGTTTTATCGACACTTTTAAGTCCCTGAAAAATCAGACCGCCGATAAGTCCCTCAAGAACACGGGGAACAACGCAAAGCAGGAATGTAAGGAAAGGGTTGAGCTGAAATAGTGCGCCGGTGAGTGCGCTTGCACCTGTAACTGCCTGGATAAAGCTGGTAATACCGAACATTCCGCCGATTATTGCGGCATCAGTTGGTTTGAGAATAGCAGCAGCTACGATCACAGGTACCGTCAGGAAAGTAAGGCTGAGCGGACCGACCTTGAGATAGCCAAGGGGAGTGAAGCTCATAAGGAACACTATTGCTGTGAGCAGACCCAGGATAGCAAGCTCCTGAGTTTTCTCGTTGATGCGGATCCCACCGTTTTTAGGGGAATTCTGTTTTTTTTCTGTGGCTGTTTTAGCCTCGGATGTCATTGCTTTCATGATCTTTAACCTCCTGCTGTCTTTTAAAAGTACAGCGAAATAAATTTTTTTCCGCCGAAAGCAGTGCAGCGCGGCATATTTTATTTTGCCTGCTGTTATCATTGATATTCAGCGGCGCAAGGGGAGAGAAAACAAGTTTTTTCCGGCAGGTATCCTTCCGGCAGAAAGACTGCTCATGATAGGATCCTTGATATTACCGGATGAAGCGGCGGCTGTTTATTCAGCTTTATCCTCTTCAGTCTTGTCATCTTTATCATCACAGTCTGCACAATCATCAGCATCCTTGCTGTCGTCTGCGCAGGCTATAGTGATATCGGAGTCATCCTCTGCTGTTGCTGCTGCTTCAGCTTCTTCAGCAGCTGCGTCAGCAAGGACATCTTCATCATCCGTTTCAGCGGCAGCTGTAGCATTAGCCTCAGCTACTGTATGTGGAACGGGAACGCCATAAACCTTAATATAGTCATATCTTGCCTGAGCTTTTTTAAGTCTTTTTTCAGAGTATGCGAGAACTTCAACAACGCGGGACATATCCTCAGCAGCCTCACCGCCCTCAAGTACATGGCGATACTGTTTGCCAAGGGCAATATAAGCGTTATTAATGATCTCAGTTTCTGTACGGATAATAGTGGACAGACGGTTCAGCTGAGCGAGCTGTCTGTTTTTGTCGATGATCATATCAATAGAAGCACAGATACCCTCACCGAGCTTATCAACAAAATTCATAGCAACGAACCTCCCAATAATATTATGCTAACCATATTATACACCATATCATCCACAAATAACAATAGTTTTTTGAAAATTTACCCATATTTTTCCCCGCCTGCCTTTTTGTTGATATTAATTTGAATTAATGCTTGAAAAATCGGAAAAAGTGTGGTAGAATAGGGTAGTAAGTTAATGATGATGTTATAAAAGAGTGGGGCGACCCACTCTTTTATGATTATTTGAAGCTATTAAAAATCATTCAGGAGGCTTTGTATGGCAAAATCAAAAGGAAATACTGTCGCAGAGGTAACTGCTCTTGTAAGACCTATCGTTGAGAGTCTCGGTCTTGATCTGTGGGATGTACGCTATGTGAAGGAGGGCGCAGTCTGGTATCTGAGAGTGTTTATAGATAAACCGGAGGGTATCACTATTGATGACTGTGAAACTGTCACAAGGGCTATTGATGCTCCGCTTGACGAGCTTGATCCGATCGAGGGAAGCTACTGTCTGGAGGTGTCATCTCCCGGTATCGAAAGGGAGCTTGTCCTGGACAGACATTTCGACAGCTTTCTCGGCGCGCCGGTAATGGTCAAGATGATAAGACCTATGGAAAACGGTGAAAGAGAATTCAGGGGTACGCTCGTCGGTCACGATAAGGAAAATGCAGAAATAATGCTTGAAAACGGCACAACTTCTGTAATAAAGAAAAAGGATGCAGTATATATTAAACTGGATGATTTCAACTTGTAAAAAAACCGCCCTGAGCGGACAGAATAAATGTTACATACGGAGGCAAATATTATGAAAAAGAATAAAGAACCAGAGGATAACCTGTTCCTTGCTTTGCAGCTGCTTGAAAAGGAAAAGGGAATATCGGCTGATTTTATGCTCAATCAGATACAGAAGGCAATAATTACTGCCTGTAAGAATTCATACGGCGGAAATGACGATGTTACAATTCAATTCAATAAGACTACTAATCAGCTTGAGGTCATACTGAATAAAGCAGTCGTTGAAGAGGTCGTTGATATCAATAAGGAAATATCCCTTGCAGAAGCAAGAAAAATAAGAACAACAGCTGATATCGGAGAAAAAGTAGGTATAAAGCTCAATCCAAAGAACTTCGGAAGAATAGCTGTAATGACTGCAAGAAATATGATACGCCAGGGCATACGCGACGGCGAAAAAGAACAGGCACTTTCTGAGTTCCAGAGTAAACTCCAGGATATCGTTACCGCAACGGTAGAACAGGTTGACCCTGCAACAGGTAATGCGACTCTTAAACTTGGCAAGACAATTGCAATACTTCAAAAGAACGATCAGGTTCCGGGAGAGGTCATCAATCCCGGGGATCTTATCAAGGTATATGTTGTGAATGTCAAGATAACCGACAGAGGCCCGCGTGCAATAATATCAAGAACTCACCCGGACTTTGTAAAGAGACTTTTCGAGGAACAGGTGCCGGAGATATTCGATGGTACTGTTGAGATAAAATCCGTGTCCAGAGAGGCAGGATCAAGGACAAAGATCGCTGTAATGAGCAAACAGCCGGATGTTGATGCTGTAGGATCATGTATCGGACCAAAGGGACAGAGAGTAGGAAATATAGTAGGTCAGCTCGGCGGAGAGAAAATTGATATCGTTGAGTACAGTGAAGATCCTGTAGAGTTCATAAAGAAGGCGCTGTCACCTGCAACAGTAATAGATGTAAAGATAGATGCCCAGAGGGATAAGACCTGCAAGGCAACAGTTCCGGACAGCCAGCTTTCACTTGCTATCGGAAATAAGGGACAGAATGTAAGACTTGCAGCAAAGCTGACAGGCTGGAAAATAGATATAAGACCTGAAAGCGGATTCTTCGGCGAGGATGAGGAAGAAGAGGCTCCGGCAGCAGCAGAGGAAACTGTACAGGAAGAAGTTGCAGAGGAAGCTGTACAGGAAGAAGCTGCAGAGGAGGCAGTACAGGAAGAAGCTGCAGAGGAAACTGTACAGGAAGAAGCAGCAGAGGAAGCTGTACAGGAAGAAGCAGCAGAGGAAACTGTACAGGAGGAATCAGCAGAGGAAACTGCTGATCCGGAAGAAGAAAACGCATCTTCCGAAGAATAAAACGGCGGCAGGAGGGAGCAGAAATGCGAGAAAGAAAAGTACCTCTGAGAAAATGCACCGGCTGCGGAGAGATGAAAGAAAAGAAACAGCTTGTAAGGATCGTAAGAACACCTGACAATGCTGAAAACGGCGGCACTGTGCTTATTGACAGGACAGGAAAGGCAGCCGGCAGAGGAGCATATGTCTGTAATGACCCGCAGTGTCTTGTGAAGGCAAGAAAGGGACGCAGACTTGAAAAAGCGTTTTCCTGCAGGATACCTGATGAAATATATGAACAGCTGGAGCAACAGCTGAAGGACAGCTCCGGATAGGAGCAGGATTGTGTGCGGAAAGGATGGCCATTGGATGAATGAAAAGTTGCTGCCGCTTCTGGGGATAGCAAGAAAGGCAGGGAGATTGTCGCTGGGCGCGGATCCTGCGCAGGAGGCTATGAGCAAGGGAAAGTCAAGTCTGCTGTTTCTTGCAAGTGACCTTTCGGAAAGAAGCAGAAGAAATATCATGGAAAAAGCAGAACAATATGGAGTGACAGTCATCACCCTTGACGCATCAAAGGATGCCCTTGGTGCAGGAGTCGGAAAAATGACAGGTATAATAGCTGTCAATGATAAGGGCTTTGCAGAAAAAATGAAAACGCTTTGTGCCGAATAAAGACGGGAGGAATGTGTGTATGATAAAATATAAACTTAATGAAATTGCAGATAATCTGAATATGCCGGCTAAGGAGGTTTCAGATGTTCTGAAAACATATCTTAATGTGTCTAAAAAGCCGGGATCGGTCCTTACAGAGGAAGAAGTAAATCTTATTCTTGAATATACCACAAACAAGACTAATCTGCCTGACCTGAATGCGTACTTTGCAAGCGCCAGCGAGCCGGAGACTCCTGAACAGCCAGCGGAGAAAAAACCGACTGAAAAGAAACAGCCTAAAAAGTCTCCGAAGCAGGATAAGCAGGATAAGCAGGATAAGCCTGCCGACAAACAGCAGAAAAAACAACAGGATCAGCCAAAGACTGAAAAACCTGTCGAGAAAAAGCCTGAGCAGAAGTCGGCGGAAAAGAAGCCGGAGCAGAAACCAGCTGAAAAGAAACCTGAGCAAGGCAGAAATGACAGGAGAAGTCAGAAAAAGAATAAACAGCCGGCTGCTGCAAGACCAAAGCAGGAAACAAGAATACTAAGCGGAAAGAAGTTTGATTCTTCAGAGGCAGTTACAGAGGATGATACAAAGGTAAGTGAGAACAGGGGAAGAGTTATCAATACAAGAGCGTCAAGCGTTGATATCGAAAGGTATAATGAAAAGTATGACCGTCTTGCAAGCGAGAAAATGCACAGAGAGCCTACCTCTCAGAAGCAGAAGATAACTCAGCGTTCACAACAGAAGGGAAAGCCTCGTAATTCCCGTAAGGAAACCGAGCAGGAGCGTCTTAACAGAATAGAGAAAGACCGCAAGAGCAAGCCTATTACCGTACAGATACCTGATGAGATAACCGTAGGCGAGCTTGCGCTCAGATTAAAGGCTACAGCAGCAGAAGTTATAAAGAAGCTGATGGCACTTGGAGTAATGGCATCAGTAAATGATACGATAGATTTCGATACGGCATCGCTTGCTGCAATGGAGTTCCATGCAAAGGTAGAAAAAGAGGTAGTACAGTCTATCGAGGAGAAGATCATTGACGACAGTGAGGATGATGACGATAATCTCGTTGAAAGAGCGCCGGTAGTAGTTGTAATGGGTCATGCCGATCATGGTAAGACATCACTTCTGGACGCTATCCGTCATGCTCATGTTACTGCAACGGAAGCAGGCGGCATAACACAGCATATAGGTGCATACAGGGTAAGGATAAATGACAGGGATATAACCTTCCTCGATACTCCGGGACATGAAGCATTTACAACAATGCGTGCAAGAGGCGCTCAGGTAACGGATATCGCAATACTTGTTGTTGCCGCTGATGACGGTATAATGCCGCAGACTATAGAGGCAATACACCATGCAAAGGCTGCCGGAGTATCTATAATAGTAGCAGTAAACAAGATGGATAAGCCGGGAGCAGACCCGGAGCGTGTAAAGACTCAGCTGACTGAGCATGAGCTTGTACCAGAGGAATGGGGCGGAGATGTACCGGTAATTCCGGTTTCCGCACATACAAAACAGGGTATAGATGATCTTCTCGAAATGGTACTGCTTGTCGCTGATATGAAGGAGCTTAAGGCTAATCCGGACAGAGCAGCAAAGGGTACTGTTATTGAAGCCCGTCTTGATAAGGGAAGAGGTCCTATTGCTACTGTGCTTGTACAGAATGGTACGCTTAATGTAGGAGATATAATCGTTGCAGGCAAGGCAGTGGGCAGAGTCAGGGCAATGATGAATGAAAAGGGCGCAAAGGTAAAATCAGCAGGCCCATCTGTTCCTGTTGAGATAACTGGTCTTGATGATGTTCCGACAGGCGGAGATATATTCAATGCTGTATCTGATGAGCGTCTTGCAAGAGAGCTTGTTGCACAGAGAAGAGATGCCGAAAAGGAAGAACGCTTCAATGCAAGAACTAAAATAACTCTTGATAACCTCTTTGACCAGATGAAATTAGGAGATATGAAGGAACTTAAGATCATCGTCAAGGCGGATGTACAAGGTTCTGTTGAAGCCGTAAGACAGTCTCTTGAAAAGCTGACAAATGATGAGGTAAGGGTAAATGTAATTCACAGTGCAGTCGGCGCGATAAGGGAATCCGATGTAATGCTTGCATCGGCATCAAATGCGATCATTGTAGGATTTAATGTAAGACCTGATCCCGTAGCAGAGGAAAATGCAAAGCGTGACGGAGTTGATCTGCGTCTGTACAGAATAATCTATGACTGCATAGAGGAAATACAGGCTGCTATGAAGGGTATGCTTGCTCCGAAGTTCAGGGAGAATCTGCTCGGTAAGGTCGAGGTGCGCCAGACATACAAGATCACAAATGTCGGACTTGTATCCGGTTCTTATGTACTCTCCGGAAAGGTTCAGAGAGGCGCGCAGTGCAGAGTTGTCCGTGACGGAATAATCATAGCTGATGATACGATAGCTTCACTTCAAAGGTTCAAGGACAGCGTAAAGGAAGTTGCCCAGGGCTTTGAATGTGGTATTACACTTGATAAGTACAGCGACATAAAAGAAGGCGACATTTTCGAGATATACGAAATGGAGCAGATAGTCGAATAATAAAAAGCAGCTCTTTGCCTGTAAAGAACGGGCGGAGGGCTGCATTATTTTACAGACAGAGGAATAAAACCTCAGTTTAGTACATAGCTATTATCAGTGAATTATTGATGGGAGGATGGCTATGTATATTATTTGCAGTAAAAGAACAGTAGGTGCGCTGCTGTGCGCCGCAGTTATCCTGACTGCTGCTTTGCTTGCAGGCGGAGGTATCTGGAGCAATAGCGCAATACAGACCAGTGGGACTGCAAACTGGGGTCTTAGTTTTCAGTCGGAGGGCGGAGCGCCTGTAGGCAATGCTTCTGCTCAGCAGCTGAAAAAGTGGGACGCCTATTATTTGGGCGATACATCCAAAAAAAGACTCTATCTTACATTTGATGCCGGATATGAAAACGGCTATACAGAGCATATTCTTGATGTGCTGAAAAAACATGAAGTAAAGGCAGCATTTTTTCTCGTTGGAAATTATATAAGTACAAAACCGGAACTTGTAAAGCGAATGGTCAGTGAAGGACATATTGTAGGGAATCATACATTCAATCATCCGGATATGTCAAAAATATCCTCAGAGGAGTCATTCCACAGCGAGCTTATACAGCTTGAAAATCTTTTTGAGCAGACTACGGGACAGAAAATGCAGAAATTTTACCGTCCTCCGCAGGGAAAATACAGTGAGGAAAATCTGAAGCTGGCTCAGCAGGAGGGATATAAGACAATATTCTGGAGCCTTGCATATGTTGACTGGTACAATGACAAGCAGCCGACCCGTCAGGAGGCGATGGAAAAGCTGATGCCGAGAATACACAATGGAGCAGTGATACTGCTGCACAGCACATCAAAGACGAATTCCGAAATACTTGACGACCTTCTTACAAATTTAGAGCAGCAGGGCTATACCTTCGGAGAGATCACAGAATTAGTAGTATAAGTACAGAAGGACTGCCAGTTTTTTACCTTTTTTGCTGTATTGAAGTGATAAAATAGACATATAAAAGCAGCGAGGGGGTAACCAGGGTGAAGATGAATGAGTCGGATGCACAAAAATGCTATGAAACACTGTGCAGGACTCTTGAGAAAAATGATATCCGGTACAAATGTGATAGTAAAAGTCTGTGTGTAAGATGCAGCATCAGCGGCAGGGATATTGAGCAGCATTATGCTTTCAGCATAGACCCGTCCAAAATGCTGATAACGCTGTATTGTGAGGTACCAGTACGGATAAGCCGGGAAGCCATTTGTGATATAGCATTTGCGCTTTGCATGATAAATAATGCTATCCCGGACGGTTCATTCTGCATTGATCTCAATGAAGCTATCCTTTACTTTAAAATGACAGTCAGCTTTTTCAGTTCTGCTGTCAGCGACCAGATATATCTGTATATGCTTTCAGCCGCTGCGGATACGATAGACAGGTACTATCCGGGACTGAGCCGGATATCAGCTCAGGCATACAGAACAGCATAGCGGAACAAAAAATGAAGCACAGCCGCAATGACTGTGCTTTTTTTGTTATTCTGCGTTATCCTGTTTTTTCTGTTTATCGTAGAAATACCTGATAACAGCCTTTCTTGTAACGATCCCGATAAACATATTCCTGTCATCTATGACCGGAACGAAATTCTGATCCATTACCCGGAGGAGCAGATCATCCATTGAAACATCAGTTTTCACAGGAAGGTTTCTTTCTTCATTAACGATATCAATAACATTGAATCCCTCCTGGAATTTTATCCTGTCATTTCCGGAATTAAGGATATGCCAGAGGAAGTCGCCCTCGCTGACTGTTCCGATATATTCTCCGTTATCGTCTATGACAGGAATGGCAGTAAAGCCATGCGCTCTTAATTTTTCAAGACCTTGTCTTATGGTATGGTTCTTATTCAGATATGTGACAGTAGATTTTGGTTTCAACAAATAAAACAGATTCATATACATCCTCCTTGCTGCTGAGAGCCGGTTTGTTATTCTGCTGACACTATTATACCAAATTATTCCGTAAAATAACAGCGTTTTTTGTTAATAATATGTAAATTTAGACATAAACATTTTCAACTTATACGACTAATATACTTCTGACTGCGGAAACAAGGTAAAGGGAACCGAAAACAATAAGAGCATCATTATTACCTGTAGAGGACACTGCATCTTTTACTGCAAGGGCAATATTGTCATTATATCTTATATTATTGCAGAAAGGAGTTAGCAAGCATTTTAATTCTGCGGCAGACATTTTTCTCGGATTATCGGGCGCAGTGGTTATTATTTCGTCAAACAAAGGTATTACGGGGGCAAGCGCACCCTCAACATCTTTATCTGCAAGCATACCGACAAGTCCTACAAGTCTTTTTCCGGAAAAATACTTTCTCAGAGCGGCACCAAGAGCAGCAGTACCATCCGGATTATGTGCGCCGTCAAGCATTATCAGCGGCTGTCGCTGTACAATTTCCATTCTTGCAGGAAAGCTGACATCCGCAAGTCCTTTTCTGACGGCGTCATTACTGATATTGATACCATTTTTTCTGAGAGCTTCAATAGCAGTAAGAGCTGTAACAGCATTTTTGATCTGATGTTCACCAAGCAGAGGTATTCTGAAGCTGCTGCCGTTAAAAACGAACTCCGAGCCATTGATATCAGAGCGTACATTTTCAGCTGAAGACGGATCTGCGATAAGAAGCAGATTATTTCTTTCTTCTGCGATATTTCTGATGACCTCCATTGCATCCGGTTTCTGGTCGCCGTATGCAGCGGTAATGCCGTCAGGTTTTATTATACCGCATTTTTCAAAGGCTATTTTTGCATAGGTATCGCCAAGTATTTTCGTATGGTCGAGTGATATTGATGTAATTACAGATACAAGAGGGGTACTTATTATATTGGTAGCATCAAATCTTCCACCAAGACCTGTTTCCAGAACAACTATATCGCAGTTTTCTCTTTTATACCAGAGCAGCGCAGCGGCAAAGATGAATTCAAATTCAGTGATTACCATACCTTCCTTGTTCATCTGTTCACGCACAGGGTCGATCTCTTCAACAATATCGGCAAGAGTCTGCTCCGGTATCATTTTACCGTCTATCATTATTCTTTCACGGAATTCAATTACATATGGTGAGATGAATCTTCCTGTTTTATATCCTGCGGAGGAAAGTACGGAAGAGATCATAGTACAGGTGCTTCCTTTGCCGTTTGTTCCGGCTATGTGGACGAATTTCATATCCTTGTCGGGAGAACCGAGTCTTTTTACGAATTCAGAAATGCGTTCAAGTCCCGGCTGACTTCCGAATACAAGCAGTGAGTTTATTTTTTGCTGGGCTTCTTCATATGTCATAGATATACCTCATTTCTATTTTACAGACTCTTTGTATTATACACTATTACGCCTTTTTCTACAACTGCCATGATTACAAAAATTTAATTAAATTCTTTTCGCTGATGCCTTGATATTAATGATACTTTAGTGTAAAATTGTACATGGGAACTAACAGCGCTTTCCCACTGTAATATGAATAAAAGGAGTTCTGAATATGGATAGTAAAATGATCTACCAGAGATTGAATAAGGTTTTCAGGGATGTTTTTGATGACAACAGCATAACAGTTAATCCAAAAACAACTGCCAATGATATCGAGGATTGGGATAGTCTTGAGCATATCACTCTTATCTCAGCAGTTGAAAGAGAATTTAGGATGAAATTCAAAATGGGGGAGATATCCTCAATGAAAAATGTGGGCGAGATGGCTCAGATAATCGCTTCGAGAACAAAGCTCTGATTTACGGGAGACAGTGTTATGAGAAAAATAAAGGTCGCTGCGGTGCAGATGTCTATGACAGCTGATGCCGCTGAGAATCTTGAAAAGGCTGTACAGCTCGTAAAGCAGGCTGCTGCCGATGGCGCAAAGATAATTCTGCTGCCGGAGCTTTTTGAGAATCTGTATTTTTGTCAGGAAAGAAATTACGACAACTATGGACTTGCTTTTGAAACTGAAAAAGACCCTGCTGTGCAGAGGATGATGCAGCTTGCAAAGGAATTGGAAGTCGTGATACCCGTCAGCTTCTACGAAAAGGATGTCAATAGTATTTATAATACTGTGGCTGTCATAGATGCGGACGGAAGTCTGCTCGGTATCTACAGGAAATCCCATATACCGGATGACCATTTCTATCAGGAAAAATTCTATTTTACACCGGGCGATACCGGATTCAGGGTGTGGGATACAAGATTCGGAAGAATAGGTGTCGGGATATGCTGGGATCAGTGGTTCCCGGAGGCTGCAAGATGTATGGCTCTGATGGGGGCGGAAATCCTGCTTTACCCGACTGCGATCGGCTCTGAACCGATACTTGAGGTAGATAGTATGCCGCATTGGAGAAGGTGTATGCAGGGTCATTCCGCTGCAAATATAATGCCTGTAATTGCTGCAAACAGAGTCGGCAAAGAGGAGATCAGCCCTTCCCAGGAGAATAATATGCAGTCATCTGCGCTGTGCTTTTATGGATCCTCGTTTATCACCGATCAGACCGGAGAGGTGATCGCTTCTGCGGACAGAGAAAGCGAATGTGTCATCTCAGCTGAGTTTGACCTTGATGAAATTGCAGATATGCGTTTCAGCTGGGGCGTCTTCCGCGACCGCCGCCCTGAGCTTTATGGACAGATAACAAAAACATCAAGATAAAATATTGAGAACGGAAGAAAATGGTAATTTCCTCCGTTCTTTTTATATTCTGTAAAGAAAAATCAAGAAAAATTAGATAAATTTCTTGACAAAATAATCAAAATATTGTAAAATACAACCAAAGTATAATGCTGATAATGTATCCAGAAATGATTTCCGTAATTGGGAGTGGGAGTATGTTTGAGTTCATGAAAACTAAAAAGACTGTTGAAGTAAATGGCGACCCTGAATTAGCTGAAAGGCGTTTCAGGGAGGCTAATGAACAGATGGAAAATGAAGAGGAAAAGAAAGCAGAACGGCTTTACCATGAGGCTGTGGAGATTTTTTCTGTGCTTTATGATGAGGATAAGGAAAGGTACAGAAAAGAATATACAAAGTGTTGTATGGCTTTCGGAGAATGTCTTTTCGGTCTGGAAAAATATACGGAGGCTTTTGAGGTTTTTGAGCTTGCAGACAGACTGTTTACAGGGTTCCCGGATGTAGATAGTACTCCGGTGAGGGAAAAAAGAGCTGAAAATTACTGTAATATAGGGGACAGCTGCTTTTTCAGAGGAAAGTATGAGGATGCTCTCAGGAATTATGATAATGCTCTGGATATATACGAAAAACTGTCAAATGAATTTCCGGAGAAGTACCTGAGTGATATTGCCTATTGCTATGATTGTATGGCGAAGGGAAAAAGCGGACTGGAAGATTTTCCGGCAGCTGTGGAGTATTATAACAGGGTTATAGAAATATGCGCGGATCTTGCCGCAGCATCCGATCAGGAAAAGGGAGATGGAGCAGAAGAGAACCGCCGCAGCTGTTATGAAGATCTTGCGGTTGCATACAGTGATATTGGTTATACATATTCGTGTATGAGTGATCTTGAAGAAACTGAAAGGTATTATCTTATGGCAGCTGACATTTTCAAGAAATTGGCTGTTGAGGACAGGGATGACTACATAGATTTTCTTATGAATCAGTATGCCGATCTGTCGGCACTGTATGCTGATATGGATAGACCTGATCTGAAAAAGCAGTACAGTGAGCTTTCTAAAAAGCGTGATATATAGATATTAAAAAGTCCGTGAGAGCATCACGGACTTTTTTGAATTCTTATCAAGTACGGTTATTTTCAATTTCTCTTATTGCATTGCGTATG
>CACZSM010000038.1 GCA_902783815.1 uncultured Ruminococcus sp. | reverse complement strand
TGGCAACAATAAGTCATTGGGCGGCTTCGCCGGCGCACCGCAAAGCGGCATTGTCGGCGGAGCCGACATGGAGAAATTAACGGACTCTTTAATAATTTTGTATGTTACTAACTACAATTAAGTTCCAGAAGCTACGCAGGAGAAACATTGACTGCGGCGGCACGCCGCCGGGAGGAGAGAATAGAGAATAACGAATAACGAATAGTGAATAGAGTGAGAATAATAAGTATATAGCTTATGAGAACACAAAAGATATGGCAAGGCATTTCCGGGAAACTGCCTTGCCGTTTTTTTATATGTACGGGAAAATTACTAAGCTACAATAACCGAGGAAAGATACTCTCTGACCTCAGATTCTGTCGCAAGGGACATTACCTTATCAGTGATCTCGTCAGCCTTTTCCTTAGTCCAGTCGGAGATACACTTTCTTACTCTGAGTATGCTTGGAGCAGAAACACTGAATTCCGTCAGACCGAAGGATATAAGCAAAGGGATCATAAGCGGATCGGCAGCAGCTTCACCGCACATACCTACAGGAATATTATTATTTCTTGCAGCCGTAATGATAGAGCGAATCATACGCAGTACAGCAGGCTGCAAAGCCGAGTAGAGATAAGAAACATCACTGTTACCTCTGTCAGCTGCCATAGTATAGCCTGTAAGATCGTTAGTACCGATGCTGAAGAAGTCAGATTCCCTGGCGAGCAGATCAGCGATTATACCTGCCGCAGCAGTTTCGGTCATAATACCGACTTTAATATTCCTGTCGAATTCAATACCCTGTTCAGTCAGTTCAGCCTTAAGCTGTTCAACAAGAGCCTTACCTTCTCTTACCTCCTCAACACAGGTGATAAGAGGGAACATGATACTGATATTTCCGAAAGCGCTTGCGCGGAGTATTGCGCGGAGCTGTATGCGGAACAGATCACGGTTTTTCAGACAATATCTTATAGCCCTGAATCCCATGAACGGGTTTTCTTCCTTAGCAAGACCAAGATAAGGGATATCCTTGTCGCCGCCGATATCAAGAGTTCTGATGATAAGCGGTCTGCTGCCCAGTATCATAGCTGCCTTTTTATACTCAGCGAACTGTTCGTCCTCAGACGGTACAGAGGTCTTATCCATAAACAGGAATTCCGTTCTGAAAAGACCCACGCCCTCGCCGTCGAATTCCAGAGCCTTTGCAGCGTCATCCGGCTTACCGATATTACAAACAAGTTCATATTCTGTACCATCAGCAGAAACAGTTGGTTTACCCCTGTATTTTTGAAGTTCCCTGATTTCACGAAGCAGCTTTTCGCGTTTTTCAGTATAATCAGCGATCTGTGCTTCATCAGGAGAGATAATAACGGTTCCCTTACTTCCGTCGAGTATGACAACAGAGCCATTTTCAGCGGAAGTCATGATATCCGGAACGCTCATTACAGCAGGAATTTCCATAACTCTTGCGAGGATAGCGCTGTGAGAGGTCGTACTGCCAGTTTCGGTAAGGATACCGGCGATATTTTCCTTTTTTATCTCAGCGATCATCGAGGGAGTAAGCTCCTTTACGCAAATGACCGTTCCCTCAGGGACATCTGACAGCTTTACTTCCTTTATACCAAGCAGAATACTCAGAACACCAGTCCTGACATCACGGACATCAGTAGCTCTTTGTTTAGTGAGATCATCCTCAGCGGCGGAGAAAATGGAAATAAACATCTCACACATGGAGTCAAAAGAGCTTTCCGCGCACTGACCGGCGTCTATGAGCTTTTCGACCTCGCCGAGCAGGAACGGGTCATTAACGATACTGATATGACCAAGCATAATTTCAGCTTCCTTATCTCCGGCGCTTTTTCTCAGAGCCTCCGCCTGAACACGGGTATTATTACAGAACTGTTCAACTGAATTCCTGAAACGAGATTTTTCCGCAACCGCATCCTCGACCTGTTTAGGGGTATATTCAACGGAATGTTCCTCTACAAGCAATATTTTGCCGATGCCAATACCGGCGGAAACACCTATACCTTTCATTGTATCCGTCACCTCCGAATGTCAGCCCGGCTCAGCAAGAGAAGCCGGGCGACTTATTCACACCATACTTATTCGCCGAAGCCATCCTCGATCATTTTTGCGCCCTCTGCGAGAGCAGCCTCTTCCTGGTCGCCGTCGCAGACGAGTTCGATCTCGCTGCCGCATTTCATGCAGGCTGCGATAAGATTAAGGGTACTTTTTGCATTGTACTTATTTCCATTGAAGTTAATAAATACATTACAGGGATACTTACCCATAGCACCTGCGAAAACTGAAGCAGGTCTCATATGAAAACCCTGTGCGTTGGGAACTGTCAAAACTTTTGATACCATAATTATTCTCCTTTACAGAATTATTTTTTTCAGGTTACTGCCTGTAAAATACAGAGTGAGATCCATCTTTTCAGAGGTTCCCTTATGTTCCAGACTGTGAGGCTTTCCGTTCGTTCACTTTTTTGACCACTGCTTTGATCAGAGTGAGCAGCAAAGCACCGACCACTGAGCCGATAAGAAGTGCAAGAACATACATGAGCGGATTTCCGATCGTTGCAATTACGAATATACCTCCATGAGGAGCCATAAGTGTACATCCGAAGAGCCAGGAAAGTGCGCCGGCTGTAGCTGCACCGAAAGCGCAGGACGGGATGACCATAAGCGGATAGGATGCTGCATAGGGGATAGCGCCCTCAGTGATGAACGACAGACCCATGATAAAGTTAACAATACCGTTCTTGCGTTCATCAGGAGTCCATAACTTCCCGAAGAAAGTGGTTGATATAGCAATAGCGAGAGGAGGAACCATACCGCCTATCATAACAGAAGCCATAGTCTGATAGCAAACCTGCTGTACAGCGGGGTCAGTAGTACCGGCAGCAGCGGTAAGCATACCTGTGCCGAAAACATAAGCAGCCTTATTGAACGGGCCGCCCATATCTATGGACATCATTCCGCCGAGTATAAATCCGAGAAGCACGCCGAGGTTATTGTCGCTGAGCCAGGTAAGAGCGTTGTTAAGACCCGTATTGATAACAGCCATCACCGGATTGACGGCACACATCATTACGCCGACAATACCCAGACCTGCAAGCGGATACAGAAGGACAGGTTTAATGCCTTCAAGAGCCTGCGGCAGATGGTCGCAGAGCTTTTCAAAGAGCTTCATAAGCAATCCTGCGAGGAAGCCAGCGAGCAGTGCGCCGAGGAATCCGGAAGGAACAGTATCGGCAGCGCCGGGGTCAGCGAAAGTAGCGCCGTTTGAAGCGAGCAGACCGCCTACGATACCAACAAGCAGACCAGGTCTGTCTGCAATAGACATTGCGATAAAGCCAGCCAGAAGCGGCAGCATAAAGTTAAATGAATAACCGCCGATAGTCTTGAACCAAGCCGCAACAGGATTTACGCTTCCGAAGGAACTGTTGCCGGCAGCCTCAACACCGCTTGCCGCATCAATGAGGAATGCCACAGCAATAAATATACCTCCGGCAACGACGAATGGAAGCATATGTGATACGCCGTTCATCAGATGCTTATACAGCTTTCTGCTCATTTTCTCATTACCGTCCGAAGAAGCTGTTTCAGCCTTTTTATCAGCATGGAACACAGCCGCATCACCGTTCAGGATCTTATTTATAAGTTCCTCCGGTTTATGTATGCCGTCAGCGACCTTAGTTGAATAGACCGGTTTACCGTCAAATCTTGCCGTTTCCACACTTTTGTCAGCGGCTATGATGATACCGTCACATTCCTTGATATCCTTTTCAGTAAGCACATTTTTTGCTCCGCCCGAGCCGTTTGTTTCTACTTTTATGGTAACGCCCATTTTTTCAGCAGCCTTATTAAGTGCCTCAGCTGCCATATAGGTATGAGCAATACCTGTGGGACAGGCGGTAACTGCGAGGATCTGTATTCTGCCGGAGCTTTCCTTTTTCTTTCCGGCAGATTCCGCCTTATCATTATTTTTTGCGGAGTCTTCTTTTTTATCTTTACTTTCCTCATCCGGGAATTTTTCAGTTTCCTTTTCGTCAATAAGTTTCAGGAATTCATCAGAATTCTTTGCAGCCTTCAGTTTTGCCGTGAAGTCCATATCCATGAGCATCTGCATCATTCTTGCAAGCACCTCAAGATGCACATCTCCATCGGTTGTTGCAGCTATCATGAATATCAGCTTACACGGATCCCCGTCCGGAGAACCATAATCCACTCCATCGGCGACGGTTATAGCAGTCAGTGCAGGAGCTTTTACAGCCTCACTTTTTGCATGAGGTATAGCTATTTCCATACCTATTGCAGTAGTACCCATTTCCTCTCTTTTAAGGATACCATCCTTGTACGCTTTTCTGTCCTTAAGGTTGCCGCACTTATCGTGAAGAGCCACCAGCTTTTCGATAGCCTCCGACTTATCCTTCACCTTAGCGCCGATTTCAATTCCCTGTTTTTTAAGCAGATCAGTTATTCTCATTTTCTTTACCCCCTTTATAAAAAGATCTGCGTTTATAGCCTGTCAAGAATCTCCATAATTTTTTCTCTGCTGGCAAGACCTGGCGAAAATGCGGTTGCATTTCCGCAGGCAGTACCGAGTTTAAGAGCGTAGCCATAGTCACCAGTCTGCTCATAGCCTGCAATAAATCCTGCCACCATTGAATCTCCCGAACCAACTGTGCTTATTACCTTTTCCTTTACTGTACCGGAGTGATAGGTATTTCCATCCTCTGCGAACAGTACCGCGCCGTCCCCCCCGAGGGACACAATAACATTTCTTGCGCCCTGCTTAATAAGCTCTCTTGCACATTTTTCAGTTTCCTGTTCATTATCCACAGCAGTACCGAATATTTCCGAAAGCTCCTGTCTGTTAGGCTTTATCAGAAACGGCTTATATGAAAGACAGTTAAGCAGCAGCTTTTTTGTTGCATCTACTACGATCTTTACCTGCTTTCCCCTCAGACATCCGAGTATTCGTTCATATGTATCGTCTGAAACGGTCTTTGGGATACTTCCGGCCAGTACGATCATATCGCCGTCCTTTATCACTGAGGTCTTATTGATAAGTCTTTCAAGCTCCTCCTCAGAGATATGCGGTCCCTGACCGTTTATTTCGCTTTCCTCGTCCGCCTTCAATTTTATATTGATCCTTGAAATACCCTCATTCAGTCTGATAAAGTCCGCGCATATCCCAAGATCACGCATACCCTTTTCAATTGCATCTCCCGTAAAGCCGGCTATGAAGCCGAGAGCCGTACTTTCAATACCGAGCTGTGCAAGTATAGAAGACACATTAATACCTTTTCCGCCGATATAATACTCTTCACTGGTTGTACGGTTGGTAATGCCGCTTACAAACCTGTCAAGATGAACGATATAGTCAATGGAGGGATTCAGCGTCAGTGTATAGATCATGATATCACCTCCCTTATTATGGTTTTATCCGAAAAGCCTCCGAACGGGAGTCTGTCCGTTATGATACAGCATTTTCTCAGTTCTGCAAAGGTCACCGGATAGACCTTTCTGAATTTGCTGTGATCTGCAAGTACAAATGCCGCAAAACTCTTTTCTATTGCTTTTTCCTTTACCATAGCTTCCTCACTGTCCGGAGTAGTGAATCCAGCGGTGACATCAATACCATTAGAACCCATAAAAGCCTTAGTAAAGTTGAATTTGACGAGGTTGCGTACTCCCTCAGCACCGACTACCGAAGCAGTAACAGGCTTTATTCTTCCGCCGATCATATATGCTCTGAGTCCTTTTGAAAGGAGTTTCTGAGCGTGAATAATTCCGTTAGTCACGAAAGTAGCCTTTGTTGAGCCGATATGGTCGATAAGTCTTGAAGTTGTAGTACCGGAATCAATATAGACAAAATCGTCATTATTTATAAGCTGAGCGGCGTATTCACTGATAAGCTCTTTTTCCTCCGCCATTTGTTCGTAGCGGACATTGACTTCGTCTTCAAGTGCGCCCTCTGTACGGTTTATTGCTGTTGCGCCTCCATATACCTTTCTGAGTTTACCCTCACGGTCAAGCGCCGTAAGGTCACGGCGTATGCTTGACTCAGATGTACCGACCAGAGCAGCAAGTTCAGTAACCGTAGCGACATTTCTTTCCTCGATTATCTCAAGGATAGCCTTATATCTTTCCTGAGAAAGCATATTACCCCATCCATCCTTTTCAAATTTCTAAACTGATTATAACACCGTATATTTTCAAAGTCAAGCAAAATATTTCATATTCTTTCAATGTTAATCAATTGTTAATCAATTGTTCATAACTTAATGCTAATATTAGTTTAAAGTCAGTCAAAGTTTGTTAAAGTTTGCCAGGATTGTTATGGAGGTACATTATTATGGAACATAAAGATAAATACCTGCATCTGCTTGCAGAAAAATATCCTTCGATGCGTTCTTTGTCACGGGAGATCATTAATTTATCGGCAATACTGAATCTTCCGAAGGGAACCGAGCATTTTATGAGTGATATCCACGGTGAATATGAAGCCTTTTGTCACATACTCAATAACTGTGCAGGAGTTATTCGTGAAAAAGCAGATATGATATATGGTGACAGGCTATCCGACAGTGAGATCGAGGAAATATGTACAATAATATATTATCCGAGGGAGAAGCTGAATCTGATAAAAAAGGATCATGTGATAAGCGCCGACAGATACAGGCTGATTATCAACCGGATGATCGAAATAGCAGCACTTTTGTCCTCGAAATACACCAGATCAAAGGTAAGGAAAGCTATGCCGGAGGATTATGCGTATATTATTGATGAGCTTATCCATGCACAGAAGGATGAGGATGACAATCAGATACGATATCATGAAAATATACTGAATACTATCATCAGTCTTGATGCAGATGATTTCATAGAAGCTCTGGCAGGACTGATAAAGCGGCTTGCAGTGGATCATCTGCACATTGTAGGGGATATTTTTGACCGTGGACACGGCGCCGACAAGATACTTGATATGCTTATGCGTCATCACAGTCTTGACATTCAGTGGGGCAATCACGATATTCTGTGGATCGGCGCAGCGACAGGGAATGAAGCCTGTATAGCCAATGTTGTAAGGGGATGTATCAAATATAATACGCTTGAAACGCTTGAAAGCGGTTATGGGATCAGTCTGCGCGACCTGACTGTTTTTGCCGGGGAGACATATCAGAGTGGAGATGCAATGGAGAGGGCTTTGCGGGCTATAACGATAATTCAGTTCAAGGCTGAGGGACAGATATTATTGCGTCATCCTGAGTATAATATGAAGGACAGGCTGATGCTTAGCAGGATAGATCACAGCAGAGGTACTGTCAGCATTGACGGGAAGGAATATCCGCTTAATGACGCCTCCATGCCTACTGTTGACCCGGAGTCGCCGTTCAGGTACAGTGACGGTGAAAAGAAGATCATAAGTGATTTGAGATCAGCATTTGAAAACAGTGTAAGGCTGCAAAAGCATATCAGGTTCCTGCTTGAAAAGGGCAGTATGTACTTGTGCATAAACGGCAATCTGCTTTTTCACGGATGTATTCCGCTTAATAAAGACGGTAATCTTCATGGAGTAAGGATACTCGATGGCATATATAAAGGAAAAGCCCTGTTGGACAAGGCTGACAAGACGGTAAGACATATTTACTTCAGTAAAGAGAAGGATTCTGAGGAGCTTGATTTTCTGTGGTATTTATGGTGCGGCAGACGCTCTCCGCTTTGCGGAAGGAATATAAAAACATTTGAAAGGTACTTTATTGAGGATAAAAGCACCTGGAAGGAGGAGTCTGACCCATATTACAGTTTCTACGAAACCGAGAAATGCTGTAATATGATACTCAGGGAGTTCGACCTTTATTCGCCTTTTTCCCATATTATTAACGGACACACTC
>CACZSM010000037.1 GCA_902783815.1 uncultured Ruminococcus sp. | reverse complement strand
CCGTTTGTAAATGATTACAAAATGAATTTCTATTCCATCAAGGATATGCAGCCGGAACAGATACAAAAATTCAAGTCTGATTTTCGTGCTATTGCGGAATTTTTCTATGCACTAAGCAACGGCATAGAATACCATCCCACCGATCAGGTATTGGAATATCCGGAAGAAACACTTGATATGATAAGCGTATTCTCTGATGACGAGCGATTCAGAAATGAATACAACGCTATAGCAACTGGCAAGAAGGGAGAGATTACAATGTGTGAGATTTATGATAAGATACTTATGGAAGGCGAAGCAAAGGGAAGAGCAGAAGGAAGACTTGCGGTACTTGCTGAATTAGTCAAAAAAGGGATCATCACAATTATGCAGGCGGCAGAACAGGAAAAAATGACCGTCGAGGAATTTTCAAAGAAAACTGGCCTTGCTGTACAATAATTAAACTTTAGAATAAGTTAGCCCCCGATACGGCTGTTATGGAATCTTAACAGCTGTATCGGGGGGTGCAAAATGCGGAAAATAGGAGCCGTATACGGAGTGAAGGTGATACAATTAAATTAAACTTACTAATCATCTTTTTGCGAGTTTTAAAGACTGGCGGCTTCAAGAAAGCACAACATTTTTACTTTATTCAAGCACAATGTAAATGTGGAAATGAAAGAGAGCTCATCATCTTCCGGGACCATCATTAGGAAATACATCCGGCAGTACTTTCATCCATTCACTGAGCAGGAATCTCTATAATATAAAAACAGCCGAACAAATCACCAAACGATTTGGCAATTATGTTTGTATAGTAATAACGAAAGACGGAAGACGAGCATTATTTATGGAGAAAGCCAAGACACATTGATATTATCAGGGAACAAATTGAACACACTCTGATCATGTTTGTGTAATATCGGAGGAAAATAGTCAATGATGCGTGAAGAACTGTTTCAATATGTAAAGAATAAATACAACACAGCTCCGGAATATCCGTGGATCCGTTTTCCGGAATATGCTATATTCCGTCATTCTGATAACAGAAAATGGTTCGGCCTTGTTATGAATGTTCACAAGGAAAAGCTCGGACTTGACGGTGAGGATATGGTGGATATCCTTAATGTCAAGCTGTCAGATCCGCTGCTCGTGGATATGCTGGTCCAACAGCCCGGATATATGAGAGGTTATCACATCAGAAGAGGGAACTGGGTATCAATTTTGCTTGACGGTTCAGTTTCTTTTGAGGAAATCTGCGGCTGGCTGAATGAAAGCTTCATGATAACAGCCTCCGGACACAAAAAGCAGAAAATCTGTCCGCCTAAGGAATGAATCATTCCTTAATATTCTAAATGATATGACATAGAGACAGCGTTTAAAAAAGCCTCTCCTCCGGTTGTGGAGGAGAGGTTTTTTGGTCATCGTATGAAGTTTGTAGAAATTCTTGTGTCTTCCTGTTTCGGTAGTTGGATTTCTGCTTTTTCGCCGGCTTCTTTGAGCTTCAAAAGCCACGCCATATTTCTTCCGAGATACCGCATGATCTGGAGTCCTTCCTCGTCCTGTCTTATTTCCTCCGGCGTATTTCCGTGAACCATGTTCCAATACCGTGATGTAGCCATCGGCATTTGCTGATGCAGAAAATACTTGTTTATCTGATCAAGCGCAGAGGTTGTTCCGGAGCGTCTTGCGGATACCACAGCAGCCGCAGGCTTGAAACGGAATGGATGCGGATCCTGTCTCGAAGCAGAGAAAAAAACCCTGTCCATAAAGCTCATCAGGGTGCCGTTCATACCTGAATAATAAACTGGCGAGCCAAAGATAAAGCCATCATAATCTGCCGCAAGTGCAGTAAACTCATTCACCTTATCATCAAAGACGCATTTTTGTTTCTTAGCACAGTGAAAACATCCGATACAGCCTCCAATCGGTTTATTGCCGATCCAATAAAAGTCTGTTTCTATTCCTTCCTGAATCAGCGCATCCGAAACTTCGGACAACGCGGTATAAGTACAGCCCTTTTGATGCGGACTGCCGTTTACCAATAATACTTTCATTTTGCTTTACCGCCTTTTCTCATCATTCTTTTCCTGTCCAGGTATGTGAGCCCTGTAACTACCAGACACCCGACCGATATAAACAATATCATAATTGCAAGATAATCAAGGAAAAACAAAAATCTCGGCTCACTATAGTCAAAGAAAACAAAAGCTATTTTTCGCAGCATATAGTCCGGGAACTGCCGCTTTATGAAAGCATAGATCCCATAGGCTGAAATAGCCGTTCCTATCGCTGCAAGCGAGCAGAACACAGCTTTTTTCTTCTCTTTCAGTGATTTGAACTGAGCCATAAGGTGGGTTCCGGCATGGATGCAAAGAAGTACAAAACCCCAATAGGCAAGGCACATGTGTATTTCCCTTACGGCGGCAGAAATGCCCTGCACTTTAATAAAGGTATACAAATGCTTCGATAGCAGGATGCCGCTTATCGGCTGTGCGACCATGAATATAGTCAGTAGTACATCCAGCAGCGTCTGAAAAGACCTGCGTGCATTATACTTCCCCTTGAATATGGAGCCATACCATTTCCTGTTCAAAATATGGTGCAGTATAAACAGCACAAACATGAGTGTGCCAATGATTTCGTGGAAGCTCTCACCAATCAGAGAATACGCCATCAGCATCGGCAGAACAACCGTCATAACGATATCCACTAATAGCCTGATTCTGTTTTTTGCCATGCAGTTTTCAACCTTTCTTTTATCCTGTTTCCATCATTCAGTGTAATGTATTCCATGAGTCAGAACCTCCTTCAAAGTTTG
>CACZSM010000036.1 GCA_902783815.1 uncultured Ruminococcus sp. | reverse complement strand
CGAGGCGGAAAGCCGCAGTAATACTGTATGTATTGCAAGGCTTGACAACGAAGCATACGGGAAATTTGACAGCAAAATGATCGTGAAGGAGGTTTTCAGCGGCTCCCTGTTATTTCTTCTTTCCGCCGGAAGCGCTCTGCTGATAGCTTTTCAGGCTCTGACGAGTCTTTTTAATATCTGCAAGGCTCTTTGAAAGCTCCTCATCCGCCTTTTTCATAAGATTGTCAACATAGGTGCCGGCAGCCTTTTTTATCTCATCAGCCTGAGTGTTTGCAGCATAAATTATCTCACTTGCCTTCTGCTGAGCCTGTCTTACGATCTCGCTCTGGTTCACCATTTCCTTAGCTCTTTCCTCAGCCGACTGTACAATAGCCTCTGCTTCTTCCTTTGACTTTTTCAGTATAGTATTCCTGTCAGAAGCGATAGCCTTTGCCTGTTTAATATCAGCCGGGATATTTGTTCTCATATCCTCAATGATCTCTCTCAGTCTTTCAGCGTTAACAACAGTTTTACCTCCGCTGAACGGAAGAGAAAAAGCGTCATCAACGATATCCTGCAATTCATCTATAAGCATTTCCAATTTCATAATACCTTACTCCTTTGTTTAATTCTTGAAATGATCTCATCCAGAACGCAGTGCGGAACGAATGGAGATACATCTCCGCCCATAACACCGACCTGTTTTACGATGCTGGAACTGAGATACATATTTTCCGCACTGGAGGTAAGAAAGACAGTTTCAATTTCCGGATTCAGCTTATTGTTTGTAAGGGTCATCTGGAACTCATATTCAAAGTCCGACACAGCCCTCAGCCCCCTGACGATAACATCTGCTCCATTGGCAGCGGCAAAATCGACCAGAAGTCCGTTGAAGCTGACAATTTCAACATTGTCTATACCCTCTGTAGCTTTTCTCAGAAATTCAAGTCTTTCATCTATAGTAAACCAGGGCTTTTTATCCATATTTATCAACACAGCAACGATCACCCTGTCAAACATCTTTGCTGCTCTTTTAATAATATCAACATGACCCACAGTAACCGGGTCAAAGCTGCCTGGACAAACAGCAGTAGTCATTATCCCACCACATCCTTATGAGCATAAATACTTACATTTATCATTCCATACTTATAGGTTTTTCTTATGCAAAAATCTCCGATCTCCTCCGGCACCGTATCATCCTTCGGATATTCTCCGATAATAATGCCGTCCTCTTTCACAATACCGACTGCTTTTTCAAGAGCCTTTTGCAGCAGTCCGGTCTTATACGGCGGATCAAGAAAAACTATATCAAATCTTTCCTTTGTTGAAGTCATAAACGATATTGAATCTCCAGAAACGACCTCAGCATTTTCCTCCAGACCGCAAAGTCTGATATTATCCTTTGTAACCTTAAGTGATCTCCTGTTGTTATCAACGAACACCACTTTTTCTGCTCCTCTGCTGAGAGCCTCAATACCCATCTGACCTGAGCCTGCAAAAGCATCAAGAAATACGCTGCCCTCAACTGAGAATTGTATGATACTAAAAACTGATTCCTTTACTGTATCTGTAGTCGGACGGACATTATCGCCGTCCGGAGAGATAAGTTTTCTGCCTCTTGCTTTTCCTGTAATGACCCTCATTATCTCATTATCCTTTCATAAGGAAAACCCACACACTAATTATCCGTAAAATTGCATGAAATGTCAATAGGTTTTTCAACAGTTACAAAATTTAAACCTTTTTGTTCTTTTTCAGAACTATAATTATTATTCATTGTTTTTTTCATCATGATAGTAATGATACACTGCCTCAGCTGCCGGAAGAGTCATTCCCTTTACCTGTAAAAGCTCCTCTATCTCTGCGTTTTTTATTCTTGTTATTGTTTTGAAGGTACTGAGAAGTGCCTTTGCCCTTGTTTCTCCTATACCCTCTATATCCGTAAGAGATGTAGAAAAGCTGCGGCTTTTATGCTTTGTCCTATGATATGATATTGCAAAGCGGTGTACTTCCTCCTGTATATCAGACACAAGCGTAAATGCCTTTCTCCTTGAATTTATTGCTATCTCATGACCCTCATCAGTAACGGCTCTTGTACGGTGGCGGTCATCCTTCACCATTCCGAAAAGAGGTATATCAAGTCCGAATTCTTCAAGCACCGGACGCACTGCCGATACCTGTCCCTTACCGCCGTCCAGAAGTATCAGATCCGGAAGCTGTCCGAAGCCTTCTCCGCTGTCCTTATTCTTGAGATATTCCCTGAACCTTCTTCTAAGCACCTCATTCATAGACGCATAATCGTCCTGTCCGGAAAATCCCTTTATCTCAAATTTACGGTATGAACTTTTAAGTGGTCTTCCGTTCCTGAACACTACCATTCCTGCAACATTATCACTTCCTGCATGGTGTGATATATCATATGACTCAATAAACTCCGGAGCTTTCGTCAGTCCGAGCAGCTTTGCAAGCTCATCAAGAGCCGTAAGCTCATGTCCAAGATGACCATGACTTTGTGCAAGCCTTTCTGCGGCATTTTCCCTGCTCATTTCGATTATCCTCATCTTTTCACCCTTCTGAGGATGTACTATCCTGACGCTTTTTCCTCTTTTTTCTGAAAGCCATTTGCACAGCAGTTCTTCATCCTCAGCTTCGCCGTCAAGGGTAACTACAGGAGGTATCCTGTCCCTCATCATATAATACTGCTGTATGAATTCACTTCTCATAGACCTGATATCCGCATCAGACCCAATATTTTTAAGCAGGAAATCCTCCTTATCGTATAGTCTGCCATCCATAAATCTTATCACAGCAAAGCAGGCGTCGCCGCTTTCCGTAATAACAGCCACAGCATCCTGTTCCTTTATATTGGTTTCAACAACATTCTGCTTTTCTGTTATCTTTCTGACAGCATTTATCCTGTCCCTGAATTTAGCGGCAAGCTCAAAATCCAGATTTTCCGCTGCCTCATTCATTTTTTCAGTCATGATCCGTACTGAATCGGCATCTCCTGCCTTCAGGAACATTATTGCGCTTTCTACGCTTTCATTATATTCCTTTTCACTTATTCTTCCACTGCATGGCGCGCTGCACTGCTTTATATGATAATTAAGGCATGGTCTGTCCTTTCCGATATCTCTCGGAAACACCCTTCCGCAATCCGGCAGACGAAATATCCTCAGTGCTTCCTTAACAGCATTTTTTGCGTACCAGGCGCTCATATAAGGGCCAAGATATTCAGCATCATCATTTTCCTTCTGCTGCATTTCAAAGCTGATCCTTCTCCACGGCCCTTTTGATATCCTTATATAGCTGTAGCCCTTATCATCCTTCAGCAGAATATTATACTTAGGTTTATGCTGTTTTATCAGACTACATTCAAGTACAAGGGCTTCAAATTCACTCCTGCAGATGATATAGTCAAAATGATCGACATTGGCGACCATTCTCCTGACCTTTTCCGGGTGATTTTTGTCCGACCCGAAATATTGGCTGACTCTGTTTTTCAGAGCCTTAGCCTTACCAATATATATGATATTGCCGTCCTTATTTTTCATTATATACACCCCCGGCAGCAGCGGAAGGTGCATAGCCTTATCTCTGAGCTGTGAAATATCTATAAAGCATCACCCCAAAAATCAAAGGGTGTATTATCTTCATAATACACCCCTTAAGTACAGATTCTTCCTTTTTCCTGAAATTACTCAGCAAAGCCTGACTGTACAAGTTTGATCAGACTGTCAACAGCAGCTTCTTCATCAGCGCCGTCTGCCATAACTTTAATGGTTGTGCCGCCAACGATACCCAGAGAAAGAACACCGAGAAGGCTCTTGGCATTAACTCTTCTCTCTTCCTTTTCAACCCAGATGGATGATTTGAACTCATTTGCCTTCTGGATAAAGAAAGTTGCGGGACGCGCATGAAGACCTACCTGATTCTGAACCGTTACCTCTTTTACGAACATAACAAACTCCTCCTCAAATAATGTGTACCCCAAAACATACATCCATCGGTAATATCGAAGTTATCGAATAACCGTTCTGTATAATTTAATTATAACACAATTTTGACACAGGTCAACAGTTTTTAAAAACTTTTCAGGTTTGTACGATATTGAAAAGTTTTTTTGACCGTTTTATTGTGCAACTTGACGGAAAAGTTAAAAACTTTTCGTTTTTCATTACTATTATTTGGTAATATTATGAGATGAGTGTATAAAAAATCTGTATTTTTGCATATTTAATCGTCAGGCAGTCTGTTTTACTGAACAATGTAAACTATACCGTCAAAAAATCAGCGGTTTCTACAAATCATATATAAAAATTTCTGTTGAAAATCGTATATATTGTCAATAGATTTTGAAATATTACTGACAAAACATTCCTAATAACTGTTTTTTCTCTTATAATTATACAAATAATGCGAATTTCAAATTCTTTAACAGAATTATCGCCGTATGATCATACTATATTTGTACTAAAATACCTCTCATAAAACCATAAATACCTATTGACAGGAGTCAAATCCCATAGAATAAAAGCATATATTTTAACACTATTGTAACTTTTTGGTTATTTTATACCTTCAATATATTCTATGTCCTTTTTACTCATTTCAAGTTCCGACAGCATATCAGGCCGTCTGCGCAGAGTTTCTTCAAGAGCCTTTTCATGCCGCCACCTTTCAATATTGGCATGATGTCCGCTCAGAAGTACCTCCGGTACTTCCATACCTCTCCAAACTGCCGGCTTAGTATATTGCGGATATTCAAGCAGTCCATCAAAGTGGCTTTCCTCCGAGAAGCAGCTGTCATCGGACAGCACTCCCGGTACAAGACGACTCAGTGAATCCGCAAAAACCAGTGCAGGAAGCTCTCCGCCGGTCAGCACATAATCTCCGATAGATATTTCCTCATCAATATATGTATCTATCAGACGCTGATCCACACCCTCATAATGTCCGCACAGAACAGCAATGTTTTCAAGCTGTGAAAGTTCTCTCAGTCTTGCCTGTGTCAGTATCTTACCTTTCGGCGACATATAAATAAAATGTGGTCTGCATCCTGTCTTTGCACAGATATCCTCATAGCATAACGCTATAGGCTCAGCCATCATAAGCATACCCATGCCACCGCCATATGTAGTATCATCGACCCTTTTATGCTTATCAAAGGCAAAGTCCCTCAGCTGGTGACAGTTTACCTCTATTGCACCCTTCTTTCTTGCCCTGCCGATAATGCTTTCGCTCATAACAGCTTCACACATTTCAGGGAACAAGGTAATTATATCAATCCTCATCTTCAAAAAGCCCCCTGACAATTTTTGTATTGATCTTTATAATACCATTTTCTGTGTCGATATCCGCAACGACCTCCGGTATTTTAGGTATCAGGTAGTCTTTACCGTTCTTTGATATCTGATACACATCATTTGCGCCGGTCTGAAAAACATCCGTCACAGTACCGTATTCAGTACCGGAATCCTCATCCAAAGCCCTCAGACCTATAATATCCTGCACAAAATACACACCCTCAGGCAGACGCACATCCCTGCGGTATATATATACTACCATACCAACTGTCTGCTGTGCCTTTTCAGGTGTATCAATACCGTCAAAATGCACAATCACTATGTTCTTATGTACCCTTGCAGACTTTACCTTCATTTCGTCACCATCAGCAGAAAAAAGCCTTTTGAATCTGCTGAGGAATTCCGCGCTGTCGCACCACGGGTCTATCCTGACTTCTCCTTTAAGTGCATGGATACCAACTATTTTACCAGCTTCAAGATATTCCTTTTTCATTTTTTTACTCCTTTTTATAACAACAGAAAACAGCGCTCCTCGACCCTTTGAGTGATCGGAAAACGCTGTTTTTCAGTTTTATCACTTATTGAGTGCCGCAATTATATCCGGAAGAGCCGCATCGACTTTATCATTGTCAAGCTGACAGGTGCCGGCATTCTTATGTCCGCCGCCGCCATATTCAAGACAAAGCTCGCCTATATCGACCTGAGAAGCCTTATTCACAATAGACTTTCCGATCATTACGGCAGTATTCTGTTTTCTGAATCCCCATGCAACATGAACCGATATCTGTGTTTCAGGATACATTGCATAGATCATAAAGCGGTTTCCTGCGTGTATTATCTCCTCATTACGGAGGTCAATTACGATTACCTTATCGTATATCTTTGCTATTCGTCTGAGCTGAGCCTTAAAAAGCTCTGTCTGGTCAAAGTACAGATCAACTCTCTCCTTGACATCGGGAAGTTCCAGTATCTCATCTATTGTATGATCCATACAGAAGCCGATGAGCTGCATCATCAGCTCATAGTTTGATATACGGAAATGACGGAATCTTCCAAGACCTGTACGGGGATCCATAAGGTAATGCAGAAGCACCCAACCCTTCGGATCAAGTATTTCATCAACTGTAAAATCAGCGCTGTCTCCCTTATCCACAGCAGCCATAAGTTCCTCTGTAATGCCCGGCAGCTTTTCCTTGCCGCCGTAGTAATCATATACAACTCTTGCAGCGCTTCGCGCTGTCGGGTCGATCACAAGTTCGCCGCCCGCTTCGATTGACTTCAATCTATCTACCTCAGACTCATGATGGTCAAAAGCAAGACCAACTCTTGGGTCGTAAGGCAGGTTTGTTGTGATATCATTCTTTGAAAGCTCTATTTTTCCATCCTGCACATCCTTCGGATGAACAAATTTAATATCCTCAATAATATCAAGTTCCCTGAGTATCATTGCACACACAAGACCATCAAAATCACTTCTTGTTACCAGTCGTTTCTTTTCCATAGGGGATGCCTCCAATCAATGCACGATATAAACAGAATAACAGCGCCGCACTACTGTATTCTATACAATTCAACAGCTTTATTGTACCATATTTCCGCTGCATATGCAATATTTTACAAACATAAATTTATCTTCCGGCGCTATAATTTAGGTTGGCAAAAAATAGGCGCTCCTTGATTGATCGTAGGAAGTGGCACCAGTAGCTTACAGGGCGGCTTTGCCGCCGCTGAGTGCGCAGCACCATCGTCAGCTTTGCTGACATGGAGAAATGCCCTGACTCTTTAGCCATTATGTATGTTACTGACTACAATTAAGCTCCAGAAGCCGCGTAGGAGAAACAATGACAGCGGCGGCACGCCGCCGGGCGGCGAAGCCGCCATCGTACCGCAAAGCGGCATCGTCAGCTTTGCTGACATGGAGAAATTACT
>CACZSM010000035.1 GCA_902783815.1 uncultured Ruminococcus sp. | reverse complement strand
GGACTTGATGTTATTGAGGTAGATAAGATCCATGTGAATGACAAGGAAAATACCCTTACACTCATAGAGAGCGGTAAGATCAATTATGTTATCTCTACTTCTTCAAAGGGCAGAATACCTACCCGTGACAGTGTAAAGATCAGGAGAAAGACTGTTGAAAGAAACATTCCATGCCTTACATCTATAGATACTGCAAACGCTCTTGCAGATTCACTGAAGAGTAAGTACAGCGAGTACAGCACAGAGCTTGTTGATATCAATAATATGAGGACTGAGAAGGTTCGTCTGAAATTTACAAAGATGCAGGGTACAGGAAATGACTATATATACTTCAACTGCTTTGAGCAGAAGATAAACAATCCTGAAGGACTTGCAGTTCGTTTCAGTGACAGAAGATACGGTATCGGCGGCGATGGAGTTATTCTGATATGTCCATCGGATAAGGCAGATGCAAGGATGAGAATGTTCAATGCAGATGGATCAGAGGGAAAGATGTGCGGCAATGGCATACGCTGCATAGGAAAGTATCTTTGCGATCATGATATGGTAAGAGGCAATACTATAACTGTAGAAACTCTCAGCGGCATAAAGACGATCAAGGTATTCAGACATGACGGAAGAAATGATGTATTCAAGGTAGATATGGGCAAAGCAGAGCTTCGTTCAGAGCTTGTTCCTGTTGCAATTGATAAGCCTGTTGTGATAAATGAGCCTGTTAAGATCGGTGACGAGGAGTATAAGATCACCTGTGTATCAATGGGTAATCCGCATACGGTAGTATTCTGCAATAATGTTGAGAAAATAGATCTTGAAAAGATAGGACCTATGTTTGAAAACAGCGAGCTGTTCCCGGAAAGAGTCAATGCTGAATTTGTAAAGGTGATAGACAGCCATACTGTTGAGATGAGAGTATGGGAAAGAGGAACTGGTGAAACATGGTCATGTGGCACAGGTGCCTGTGCGGTTGCCGTAGCAGCAGTTGAAAACGGCTATTGCAAAAAAGGAGAGCCGATAACAGTTAAGCTCAGAGGAGGAAACCTGGAGATAGAATATACAGATGAAACTGTATATCTGACAGGTGTTGCAGAAACGATATACGAAGGAGAAATTGAGTTATGACAACAAAGTACATATTTGTAACTGGCGGAGTTGTTTCAGGACTGGGAAAAGGTATTACAGCTGCATCACTCGGACGACTGCTGAAAGCAAGAGGACTTAAGGTAGCAGCGCAGAAGCTTGATCCTTATATAAATGTTGACCCCGGTACAATGAGTCCTTATCAGCATGGTGAGGTATATGTAACTGAGGACGGCGCCGAAACAGATCTCGACCTCGGACATTATGAACGCTTTATTGACGAAAACCTCAATAAATTCTCAAACCTGACAACAGGTAAGGTATATTCCAATGTTCTTGAGAAGGAAAGAAAGGGAGATTATCTTGGAGAGACTGTTCAGGTAATACCTCATATTACAAATGAGATAAAGTCTTTTATATATGCAGTAGGCAAGGACAGTGATGCTGATGTTGTAATAACGGAGATCGGCGGAACAGTCGGAGATATAGAGAGTCAGCCATTTCTTGAAGCGATAAGACAGGTAAGCGTAGAGGTAGGTCAGGAGAACAGTCTGTTTATCCATGTATGTCTTGTACCGTATCTGAAAGCGAGTCAGGAGCATAAGTCGAAGCCGGCACAGCACAGTGCGAAGGAGCTTCGTTCGCTTGGCATAAATCCTGATATAATGGTTCTGAGATCAGATGAGCCTATTGAGGATAAAAGTATTTTCAAGAAAATAGCCATGTTCTGTCATGTAAAGCCAGACTGCGTAATTGAGAATAAGACAATATCGGTACTTTACAAGGCGCCATTGATGCTTGAACAGTCAAATTTCAGCAATATAGTATGCCGTGAGCTTCATATAAATGCGCCTGCGCCGGATATGAGCGAATGGCAGGAGATGCTTGACAGGATATCCTCAAGAAACAAGACGGTAAAGATAGGGCTTTGCGGAAAGTATGTGCAGCTTCACGATGCTTATTTATCGGTAGCGGAGGCTCTTCATCATGCTGGATATGAGAACAAGGCATTTATAGATATACACTGGATAGATACCGAACTGATAACTGAATACTCTGTTGATGAGCTTCTTGGAGAGGTAGATGGAATACTTGTGCCCGGAGGCTTCGGAAACAGAGGTGTTGAGGGCAAGATAATAGCTGCGAAATATGCGCGGGAGCATGATATTCCGTATCTTGGCATATGTCTTGGTATGCAGACTGCTGTAATAGAGTATGCAAGGGATGTACTTGGATTCAAGGATGCGGATTCCGGAGAGTTTGCTCCGGAGAGCAAGCATAAGGTGATTGATCTTATGCCTGACCAGAAGGGCATAATAGATATGGGAGGAACTATGCGTCTTGGAGCATACCCCTGCAAGATACGCAAGGGTACGATCATGGAAAATGCGTATGGAAAATCAGAGGTAGCAGAGCGTCACCGTCACCGTTATGAATTCAATAATGAATTCCGCAGTCAGTTTGAGGAAAACGGAATGATGTTTACCGGTACTTCGCCTAATGGACTGCTTGTTGAAGCGGTTGAGATACCATCCCAAAAATTTTTCATAGGAGTGCAGTATCATCCTGAATTCAAGAGCCGTCCTAATCATGCACATCCGCTGTTCCGTGAATTTGTAAGAGCATCTGTAGAAAAGATGAACGAAAAGAACGATCAGATATCCTTTAGCTGAAAAATAATGATCCGGATCCTTAGTCAATTCTGGGAAGATTGATAAGGATCCGGATTTTTAAATAAACGCTGTTTAAGCGCTGGGGGGCAGTAAAAAATTTCAGCTGTTCAGGGTAATTCCGTCAACGGATACAGTCATTACATCAGCAGGATCTATAGTTGTGGGTTTACCGTTTTCAAAGTAGAAGTAGGGTGAGTCGATCTCCAATGTATTTGCAAGAACATTTGTATTACCACATTCACCGAGGTCAGCTTTTTTTGCAGTTATTGTTCTGCCGTCTGAAAGTTTAAGTTCGAGTTCGCTGTAGAAGCTGTTTATTTTTATCTGACGCAGACCGCAAAGTGTAAGATATTCGTCGCTGACTTCCTGTGAAGTACCGTCATCGGATATGATGTAGCTGTTGTAGTCAGGCTCTGCAGGAATTGAAAGTTTATCAGCCTGAGAGGTAACAGTATGCAGTCTGAGGGAAGCAGGGTTTACCTGTATAGGATCAGTATTCCACTCTACGCCGGCAACACTGGCATTATTGGTGTTGAATACCTTGCCTTCTTCCGTCTGATAGGAAAATGTAAGCCTTAGCGAGAAATCAAGATACAGCTTTTTTTCCTTAGCAAGAATTATGCTGTTTCCATCCTCGGATGGTCTAAGGATATAGCCTTCGCTGATTTCCTTACTGTACTCTGATTCAAGGGTATTGTAAATATTCTCGGTGAAGTACCATGAGCTGTATCCGTCAACATCTATGAATTTGCCTGCATTCTCATCATTTTTGACAGGAGTAAAAACAGTTTTTATCGGATGTACTGCTGAAAGTGAATGACAGCTCATTTCAAGAGTTTCACCTATAGGACAGCCGTTATTGGTCGATACATAGCGGAATGAAATAATGACCGAGTTTCCGTCTTCAAGGGAGAACTGAGTGCCGACAACGGGTTCGCTGGTTTGATTTCCGAGAAATTTATCTATATAGTAATGTTTTCTTTCTGCGGAAACCTTGTCGTCATGACTGTAATCAATAAAACAGTCATCATCAGCGAAGCTGCTGCCATCCTTGTTTGTAAGTCTGATAGTGCCTACAGCTGAGTTGTTGTCGCCGTTAATATCCAGTACTTCAACATTTACCTTGTCGCTGTCTGAATGAATATCAGAAGCGCCTTTTACATACTGACATTCATTTTCTTTGAACAGATCAGAAATCATATCTCCTGCCGGAGTAGCTGTTGCTGTAAATGTGCCAAAGCCTGCGATCGAAGCTGCTGCAAGAAGTACGGTACCTTTTTTCATATTTTTTTTCATAATAATTCTCCTCACTTAATATTCTGGTTGTTTTTCTTACTTGAACTTTCAGCTGAATTTCAATTTTCACTTATATAATCGTATAAAAACCAGGAAAGGGTGCAGAAAAAATAAAAAAATTTCTGAGTTAATTTTATTTATGGATAATGATTAAAATCATTGACGATAAGTTGTTAGTAAATGTTTATTAATACATAAAAAACTGTTTTTTTAAAAAATGTAATAATAATTATTGAATTATTAGAACGAATGGTGTAAAATTATATGGATAAGCAGTAGCAGCTTGTTTGTCCGAATGTTTTATTGATGTAAGGATTGAGGGTATTAATGGTTTTTTCATCTTTGTATTTTATTTATTTATTTCTTGCAGTTGTTTTTTTTGCGTATTTTACAAGAAAAAATGTTGCACAGAAGAATATCGTACTGATAATATCATCACTTGTATTTTATGCCTGGGGAGAGCCTGTATGGATCATAATGTTGATATTCAGCGCCTTGTCGAACTGGTATTTTGCATTGAAGATAGGGGAGAATATTGGAAAAAGTAAAGCAAAGCTCTTTGCGGCAGCGGCAATCGGAATTGATATTCTGCTTTTGGTTATATTTAAATATACAGGATTTATTATTGAAAATCATAATCTTTTGTTCCATGCAGATCTGTCTGTTCCTAAAATTAAAATGCCGATAGGCATAAGTTTTTTCACATTCCAGGCTATTTCCTATATTATGGATGTGTACTGGGAGACAGTAAAGCCGCAGAGGAAATTCAGAAAATTCCTGTTGTATCTTTCGTTGTTCCCGCAGCTTGTTGCCGGACCTATTGTTCGCTATAGTGTAATTGAGCAGGAAATAGATCACCGCAAGGCTTCAGCTGCCGACATAAACGCCGGAATAAAAAGAGCAATAATAGGACTATCAAAGAAAGCAATAGTTGCAAACAGTCTTTATGCGATCGTAGAGCAGTTCTTTGGTACTGATATTACCAATCTGTCATTTTTCGGTACATGGTACACTGTGATCGTTTACTCTCTTTATGTGTACTTTGATTTCAGCGGATATTCAGATATTGCGATAGGTCTTGGAAGAATGTTTGGATTCCACTTTGACGAAAACTTCAATTATCCGTTTATCTGCAAGACGATAAGTGAATTCTGGCAGAGATGGCATATATCTCTCGGATCATTTTTCCGTGATTATCTGTTTTATATGCCGATATTCGGCAGACCGAGAAAATACCTTAATCTTTTCCTTGTATGGTTCTGTACCGGACTCTGGCACGGAGCTTCATGGAACTTTATTTTCTGGGGACTGTATTTCGGTTTGTTCATACTGCTCGAAACAAAGATAGGAAAAAAGAGGCTCAAAAAGTGGAATAAGGTATGGACACATATTTACAGTAAGCTGATAATAATAATTGGTTTCGGCATTTTCTATTTTACGGATCTTGGACAGCTTGGAAGATTTTTTGCGAATATAAGCGGAGTAAGTATGATAACAAATGGAAATCAGTTATGGGATATACTTACATGGAATTCGATGCTGAATAATCTGTTCCTGATAATATTTGCGATAATAGTATCAATGCCGGTTCTGCAAAAGATAAAATATTTCTTTAATGAATGGGGCAATAATACAGTATATATGGTGGGAAATCTTACGGGTACAGCGATATGCTGTGCGTTGTTGGTGATTTCGAGTATATTACTTGTAGATAATACAAATAATCCGTTCCTTTATTTCCGCTTCTGAAAGGTGAAAGATAATGGGTAATACCAGAAAAAGAAAAGTTAGTAATAAAAGTAAGGGTAAAGGTAATAGCTTTAACAGGATCAACAGGAAAAATGTAGCAGAATTTGAAAGTATGATTTCAATTTTTATATTTCTTCTTCTGTTTGCAGGAATATCAGTTTTTCTTATAGCTATTCCACGCTCAACAAAATCCGAGATAGAAAAAAGAAATCTGGCTGAGTTTCCGCAGTTTACTTTTGAAAGTTATTTTTCAGGCGACTTTACTGCCGGAATAGCTACTTTCTACGATGATACTGTTCCCTTCCGTGACGATTTCAAAACTGCTGGGTATAACTTTAAATCCATATTCGGCATACATACCGAAGATGAAGTAAAGATCGTTGGAAAGCCGAAAAAAGTAGATGATCCGCAGGGTGAGACAAGTAAGCCGCCTGTGGAAACAAGCAATAAGCCAAAGGATGAAAATTCAAAGCCTGCAGAAGAATCAAAGACAGAATCTTCACAGACTGAAGAATCATCACAGGAGCAGTCAAGCGATACAGAGGAAGAAGAATATACAGAAGAAAATGGTATAATTGTTGTAAAGCAGAATGGGCACTACCGTGCGCTTGAGCTGTTTGGCGGAGGCACAGGAGATAACTATGTTGCGGCTCTTAATGCGTTCCATAAGCAGCTTGGGGACAGTGTCAGGATTT
>CACZSM010000034.1 GCA_902783815.1 uncultured Ruminococcus sp. | reverse complement strand
CCGGAGTGCGACCAGGGGGCTTTGCCCCACTGGACCCCCACAAGCCTTTGAAAAGGCTTGACCGAAACTTTTGCCTTTTTGTTGGCTGTTTTTCTTTTAAAGAAAGTTGAATTCCATGTGATAGTGGATATAATGGTTGAAATATTGAAATGATTGTGTTATAATGATAGGGAATATTTTTTTGACACCAGAAATTCGGAAAGGATAAACGGTGCTTTTAAAAAGGAAGGGGTTTTCAATATGTCTAAGACCAAGCTCACACCAAGCGAGGCAAGAGAACTTATTATCGCTAAGCTCTCTCACAATTTCGGTGTAACACCTATTGATGCTACAGATGAACATTACTATAAGGCTGTGGCTCTTGTACTGAGGGATATCATGCGTCAGGAGCATAAGGCTTTCGTTGCTGCGGCAGAAAAGGAAAACAGCAAAACTGTTTACTACCTCTGTATGGAATTTCTCCTCGGCAGATCTCTGAAAAATGATCTGTATAACCTGGGTCTGGAGGATACTATCAGACAGGCTTTGCAGGGTATGGATATTAAACTCGACAATATCTATGAACAGGAACCGGATGCAGGTCTTGGAAATGGCGGACTTGGCAGACTGGCAGCCTGCTTTATGGATGGTCTTGCAACACAAAACTACAGCGCAATGGGCTACTCCCTGCGCTATGAGTACGGAATATTCCGTCAGAAGCTTGTTGAGGGCTGGCAGACAGAGCTTCCGGACTTCTGGCTTCCAGGCGGAAGCGTATGGCTGCAGGCACATCCGGAAAAGAGTATTCCAGTTTATTTTGACGGCAGAATAAAAGAAACATGGCATGAAAGCCATCATTCAATAGAACTGGAGGGCGCAACAAAAATTATAGCTACTCCTTACGATATGCTTATCCCCGGATACGGCGGAAAGGGTATCAGCAGACTCAGACTCTGGGCAGCAACATCCGATAACTTTGATATGAAGCTGTTTAACTCCGGCGACTATATCCGCGCAATGGAACAGAAAGCTCTTGCAGAAAGCATTACAAGAGTCCTCTATCCAGAGGATAACCACTCAGAGGGAAAGAGTCTCCGCCTGAGCCAGCAGTACTTCCTTGTATCCGCAACGATACAGGATATAATACAGCGTCACCTTAAGCACTATAACTCACTGGATAATCTCCCGGAGGTAGTCGCAATACACCTTAATGATACACACCCTGTTCTGGCTGTACCGGAGCTTATGAGAGTAATGCTTGATGAGTGCGGATATGAGTGGGACAAGGCATGGGATATCGTCACAAGAACTGTTGCATATACTAACCATACAGTTATGAGCGAAGCTCTTGAATGTTGGCAGGTTGAACTCTTCCAGAGAAAGCTGCCGAGAATTTATCAGATAGTTGCAGAGATAAACCGCCGCTTCTGCGAGGATATGCACAATGCCGGCATCGAGGACTGGAAGATCGGCAGAATGGCAGTTATCAATGACGGCATCGTAAAAATGGCTAACCTTGCTGTTATTGCTTCTCATAGTGTAAACGGTGTTTCAAAGCTCCACAGTGAGATCCTTAAGGATTCCGTATTCAATGATTTCTATACGGTAACTCCGGAAAAATTCAAGAATGTAACTAATGGTATTGCTCACAGAAGATGGCTGAATCAGTCAAATCCAGGTCTTGCAAAGCTCATCACCGAGCTTATCGGCGACAGCTTCATCAAGGATGCAACAGCGCTTGAAGGACTTATGGCATATAAGAGTGATGCAGTAGTTCTTGCAAAGCTCGCCGCTATCAAGAAGCAGAACAAGGAAAGAATGGCTAAGTATATCCTTGAAAATAACGGCATCAAGGTAAATCCGGAATCAATTTTTGATGTTCAGGTAAAAAGACTGCATGAGTATAAGCGTCAGCTTCTTAACGCCCTCCACATCTACAGCACATATCAGTGGCTGAGAGATAATCCTGATGCAGACTACAGACCTAAGACATATATCTTCGGTGCAAAGGCAGCTCCTGGCTACTACTTTGCAAAGCAGATAATTCAGTTTATCGTTGCTCTTGCCGACAAGATAAATAATGACCCAAGAGTAAACAAGAAGCTGAAGGTCGTATATCTTGAGGACTATAAGGTATCTGTAGCAGAAAAGCTCATACCGGCAGCAGAAATAAGTGAACAGATCTCTTTGGCTGGTACAGAGGCATCCGGTACATCAAACATGAAGTTCATGATAAACGGTGCAATAACGCTCGGTACTCTTGACGGTGCAAATGTTGAGATACATGATGTTGTCGGAGATGCAAATTCACTCATCTTCGGCATGACAACTCCAGAGGTAAATCAGCTCAGAAAGCAGGGCTACAATCCTGGAGTACAGTATAATAACAACCATATCATCAGAGCAGCAGTTGACGGCATCCGTTCTGAATTCGGCGACAGGTTCAATGATATTGCACAGTCACTTTCAACTGTTGACCCGTATATGGTTCTTGCTGATTTTGCTGATTATGCAACCACACAGCAGAAAGCATCCAGACTGTATGCAGACAAGGTATGCTGGAACAAGATGTCACTTGTAAATATTGCAAAGTCAGGCAGATTTGCTTCTGACAGATCAATAAGAGATTACGCAGAAACTATCTGGCATACAAAACAGGTTGAACTTCCACAGGCATAAAATAATCGAACCAGCGACCCCTCGGCGGATCGCTGGTTTTTGATTAAAGAAACATATTATTATTGTTATCAGTGTTATTATTGTTGTTACTCCGGCTAAAGGGGTCATCATATAGTCTGCCGTACTCCTGCGGACTTTCCCCAAAAAATGTCAGTTCACGGTTCATAACATCCATATTACCTGTTTTCTTCATTTTCCGTACTGTTAATACTATTGTAAGAACACCTATCAACATCAAAATAAGCCCGATGATGAAAGCTGTTCTGGCGAAACTGTTGACACGGTCTGAATCAAGACTTTTACGGATATCGGATGGATCATCCGGGTCGATATACAGGTCTATAAAGGATCCTTTTGTTATTCCTGGATCCACAGACAGGTTACTTATAGTCTGAATTTGTCCATTCAATGTAAATTGTCCATTGGCAAGATATGTATTTGAAGCTCCGCCCGGTTGTATGTCTGTTATCAGAACACTGACCTTGACTGCTTTATCAACAAACGGGTCTTTTTTGTTCATACCACCGCCGAAATTCAGCATTATCATAAAGCCGACAGCAACAAAGAAAATTGCAATGATAAGAGAATTAACGATCGGATGATTTCTTGTAAATGACCTTGACATAAGATTCCGTCCTTTCAGAGTATATTTCCACTTATTTTATCCTGAATCCGTGAAATTCAAATTGCAAAATAAGGCTGAAATACTGATAAACACTGCTTTTTCAGCAAAAACTTTGATGATTGAATT
>CACZSM010000033.1 GCA_902783815.1 uncultured Ruminococcus sp. | reverse complement strand
GCTGTCGCCGCAGGCGACTGAGGGAGAGGAACACCAAATTGTATAATTAAGATTGGCAAAAAGCAGGCGCTCCTGAATTGACCGTAGAAAGTGGAAACAATAAGTTATTGGGCGGCAAAGCCGCCATCGAACCGCAAAGCGGCATCGTCGGCGGACGCCGACATGGAGAAATTACTTGACACTTTTTTCTTATGTATGTCAATAGTTTAATTTGAGTTTTAGAAGCCGCGTTGGAGAAACATTGACAGCGGCGGCACGCCGCTTGACAAATGGGGGAAAGTGTAGTAAAATGAAAACGGTTTTCAAATTGAAAAAGCGGCAGGTGAATAAGATGAGCGGAAGTAATTATAAAACCAGACAAAGACAAGCAATACTTGATTACCTGATGGAGCATAAGGACTGCCATGTTACTGTTGGGAATATATCCGAATATATGGAACAGGATAATACTCATGTCGGAGTGACAACTATATACAGACACCTCGATAAATTGCTTGAACAGGGTCTGATACGGAAATATACTGTTGACGGGACAACATCCGCGTGTTTCCAGTATTCCGGGAAGTCGGAACAGTGCAGAGAGCATTTTCATATGAAATGTGAAAAGTGCGGCAGACTCATACATATGAACTGTACGCATCTTGAGGAAATATGCAGTCACATAGGAGAAGAACACGGCTTTCATATAGACCTGTTCCGGACAGTTTTTTATGGTATCTGTGCAGAATGTTATAAAAAGAATGAAGGTAGGGATAATGATGAAAAAGAGGATGAATAAAATAGTATCACTGATGCTTGCGGCAGTGATGACAGCTGCATTAATGTGCGGATGCGGCAGGACAAAGGATAACGATAAGGAGGAAGGTAAGCTGAGTGTAATCTCAACAATATTTCCGCCGTATGATTTCGCAAAGGAGGTAGGGGGCGAAAAGGCAGATGTGAGGATGCTGTTGCAGCCCGGAACGGAAAGTCATACTTACGACCCAAGCCCACAGGATATAATAAATATAAGGAACTGTGATCTGTTCATATATGTAGGCGGTGAGTCGGACGAATGGGTCAGAGAGATACTTGAATCCGGAGAAAAAAAGCCGAAGAAGGTAATAGCTCTGATGGAATGTGTTGATGTTGTGCCGGAGGAGATAGTTGAGGGTATGCAGGCAGAGGAGGAAGAAGGCGACAAGATAGAATATGACGAACATGTCTGGACATCGCCCGTAAATGCAATAACCATAACAAAAGCAATAAGGGATGCAATGTCAGAGCTTGACAGTGCGAATACATCATATTACAGCGCGAATGAAAATAAATACTCCCTGGAGCTTTCAAAGCTGGATAACGACATAAAAAAAGTAGTTGACGGGGGCAAAAGAAAAACAATAGTTTTCGGAGACAGGTTCCCGTTCCGGTATTTTGCGGATCAGTACGGTCTGACATACTATGCGGCATTTCCGGGATGCTCCTCGGAAACAGAGCCGATAGCTTCTACAATATCTACTCTTATAGAAAAGGTAAAGGAAAAGAAAATACCAGTTGTATTTACGATAGAGTTTTCCAATGGCAAGGTCGCTGACACGATCTGCTCAGAAACGGGAGCAAAGAAATTACAGTTTCATTCATGTCATAATGTATCAAAGGAAATGTTTGAACAGGGCGTTACATATGTAAGTATCATGAATGACAATCTGAAAAATCTCGAGGAGGCGCTGTCCTGATATGGAGGAGCTTTTGAAATGTGAGGGAGTTTCGTTTTCCTATGAAAATACGGGAGTAATAAAAAACCTCAGCTTCTGCGTACACAGCGGAGATTATCTTTGTATAGTAGGAGAAAACGGATCGGGAAAAAGTACCCTTACAAGAGGGATACTGGGTCTGAAATCTCCGGCGGAGGGTAAGATAATAAGGGAAAACGGACTTAAAGCCAATGAGATAGGCTATCTTCCCCAGCAGACACCGGCGCAGAAGGATTTTCCTGCAAATGTTTTTGAGGTGGTGCTCTCCGGCAGACTGAACAGCAGGGGGTTCCGTCCGTTCTATTCAGCCGAGGACAAGGAGATAGCTGTACATAATATACACAGGCTCGGTATAGAGGAGCTTGTCCGCAGGAGCTACCGTGACCTTTCAGGCGGACAGCAGCAAAGAGTACTTCTTGCAAGGGCGCTGTGCGCAGGAAAGAAGATGCTTTTGCTTGACGAGCCTGTAACAGGACTGGATCCGATCGTAACAGAGGATATGTATAAGCTTATAAATGAGCTTAACAGAAAAGAAGGCATTACTATAATAATGGTATCGCATGACATAAATGCTTCGGTGAAGTATGCAACGCATATACTGCATCTTAACGGGGATAAGAGTTTTTTTGGTACTACAGATGAGTATATAAAGAGTCCGATGGGAAGGTACTTTTTTTCAGATGAAAAAACGCAGTTGGAGGATTAAAAGTGGATCTGTTTGAGATGTTTGAATATGATTTTATGCAAAGGGCGCTTTTGGGAGGCTTGCTTATATCACTGTGTGCAGCGCTGCTTGGAGTGAGCCTCGTACTGAAAAGATACTCCATGATAGGGGACGGACTTTCTCATGTAGGATTCGGAGCATTGGCGATAGCCTCCGGAGCAAATTTAGCGCCGCTGGAATTTGCAATACCGATCGTAGTGGTGTCAGCATTTTTCCTGTTGAGGATAAGCGAAAACAGCAAGATAAAAGGAGATGCCGCAATTGCGCTGATATCTACAAGTGCGCTTGCGATAGGCATAACTGCCGCAACACTTACTACGGGTATGAATACGGATATAAACAGTTATCTTTTCGGAAGTATATTGTCGATGTCACAAAACGATGTAGTGCTTTGCGTAGTATTGTTCATAATGGTTTCCGTGATGTTCATTCTGTTCTATAACAAGATATTTGCCGTTACATTTGATGAGAGCTTTGCAAAGGCAACGGGAACAAGGGCGGGTATTTATAATATGATAATAGCGCTGCTTACGGCACTTACGATAGTTGTAGGGATGAAGATGATGGGATCGCTGCTGATATCGAGTCTGATAATATTCCCGGCGATAACCTCAATGAGGATATTTCGCAGCTTTCGTTCAGTAATAATAAGCTCAGCGGTGATATCGGCTGTCAGCTTTACGGCAGGACTTATAATCTCCTATACATTTTCCACTCCGACAGGTGCAAGCATAGTAATAGTTAATTTATTTGTATTTTTGATATTCACAGCAACCGGCGCATTGATAGATCGACGAAATGCAAAAAAATATGCAAAATAAAATAACCGGACGACTCCCCCCCAGAGCCGTCCGGTTTTACGCTTTGTCCGATGTGATAAGAATAATATTGCTGCTGTAATTATTGATGTGTTGTTACTCTGATTCAGTAGTAGATTTGTCCTTCTGATCGTTCGGAACATTCAGGCAATACTTATCCTTTGATACCAGGTAATCTGAATACTCAACCAGATAAGCCAGACCGATGCTGTTCAGCTTTTCGACATTGACATTGACAGAAGCCTTAAGTTCAGTAGCAGAAAGCACAGGAACCATATCTGTCTCATCAATTTCCACAGATGGGCTGATGCCCAGCAGATAGTCAGCAGATACACCGAAATACTTAGACAGTTTCATAAGAGTAACGCCGTTCGGAATACCGCCGGACTTCCATTTGCTAATAATACCCGATGACAAACCAATTTCCTTGCCTACCGGGTTAGGCTTTTTGCCTACTCTTTGACACAAGCTATAAAATCTTTCCCAGAACAAAAAAACTCCCCCTTTTTATAGTTTTGGAGTGATATTTAAGAACGATGTAAAATTTGTTTGCACGAAAAACGATACAAACAAAGCTTCCAATTTTTGTAAAATTCACAACGAACAAAACCATCAGCAATATTCTATACTATATGATACCACAAATAATTGATTTTTACAAGATTTAATAAAAATTTTTTGAAAAATTTTTATTATGGGATCAACATTATTGCTAATCAGGAATTATAAAAAGATATAATTAAGGTTTTCAGAGGTTTCCATAAAAAATGAGGAGAAATACAGCTCATGAAACTGAAAAATACGCATAAAAGAAAAATAAGTTGTAAGGCAGATAGTAACAGCAAAAGAAAAATGTGGCAATAAATGAGTTATTTTTAGAGGAATTTTACATCTTTTATGCAAATTTTTGTTGGAAATTACCATAGTATAAAGTGTAAATTTATTGGATTTTAAGGTTGACAAATAGCCGGGTGATAATGTATAATACTAAGGTATCGTAAAGACACAAACCCCTGCCTTATGGCGGATGGGAGGGAAGATAAATGGCAGAGATCAGAATTAAAGATAATGAGTCTCTTGAGAGCGCACTTAGAAGATTCAAGAAGCAGTGTGCGAGAGCCGGCGTTATCGCTGAGGTTCGCAAAAGAGAGGCATACGAGAAGCCTTCTGTAAAGCGTAAGAAGAAGTCCGAAGCTGCTCGTAAGCGCAAGTACAAGTAATTCCTTTTGTACACAGAAAACCGGAGGATATTTCCTTGAGCGGCAGCCGCTTTTGGAGATATCCTTTTTTGTTTTATCTTGATTTCACCAGAATCTGAGAGTGCAGACAACCGGAGGTCAGAATTATGAAGATATTAAAGCCTACAGTGGCAGTTGAAAAGGTAACGGATATAACACCGGAGCTTCTCCGGCAAATGGGTATAGATGCCATATTACTTGATGTTGATAATACGCTTGCTCCTCCGACAGAGAAAACTCCCTATGAGGGCGTGCAGGAATGGATAGATATGATAAAATCAGAGGGCTTTTCGGTGGTCATATGCTCGAATAACTATAATTCGAGAATAAAGCCATTTTCGGATTCCGTTGGACTTGACTGTGTTGCAATGAGTCTGAAGCCGTTCCCGGTGGGATTTAACCGCGCAAAGAAAAAACTCGGAGAAAAGCCAAGAGCAGTAGTAGTTGTAGGGGATCAGGTATATACGGATGTGCTTGGCGCTAACCTTGCCGGAATGAAGTCTATACTTCTGTGTCCTCAGTCCGAGGAGCATGGAATTACTATAAAGGTAAGAAGAAAAATGGAAAAGGGCATACGCAGGAAATTGAAAATATTAAAAAGAGGTGAACGATATGTCGGTGATGGACACGGCGAAAATTGACGGCATGGGTATCGACGGAGATACTCTTGTGCTTATGGTATCTGACCACTTTACTTGGGTGATCGGAGGAGAGGAACACTTGAAAATGTACCAGAATAAGCTGAATTCGTATATCCGCTTTATTGACGAAAAAGGCTATTGCGGATATTACCGTAATAAGAACTTCAGCAGCTTCCGGATAATTATATATACAAAATATCCTGCGCCGGATTATTTCAGCGTTTTTCTTGATTCGGCAAAGGATAAGCTTGATAAGAAAAATATAAGTATTACTGTTGAGCGTGTGAAGGAGGATGAATGATTATGAAGGTTCTGTTTATACTGGGGCCAAATCTGAATATGGTGGGCATAAGGGATGTAAATACCTATGGCAAAGATTCAGCTGAAAGTATTAATGAGGATGTTATGGAATGGGCGGAGGAATTTGGTATTGACCTGGAAATATATCAGTCCAATCATGAGGGTGATTTAATTGACAAGATACACTCTGCCTACGGAGAAAAGGATGGTATAATGATAAATGCCGGCGCGCTTACTCATTATAGCTACGCTCTTGCAGATGCTATATCCTCTGTGCATATCCCGACTGTTGAAACTCATATGTCTAATATCGGCGCAAGAGAGGAATTCAGAAGAAAATCTGTTATAGCTCCTGTATGTATAGGTTCGATCGCTGGCTTCGGTAAATACAGCTATTACCTCGGTCTGGAGGCTCTTGTGGTGTATGAGGGATGAACTTATGAATATTAGTCTTGAATGTATTGCCTCGTCACTGCCGGAGGGCATTGACGCCGCTTTGATAATATCAAATACAAACAGAAAATACTTTACGGACTTTACTTCCTCGGCAGGATATCTTATCGTGACAAGAAAGGATGCTTTCCTGCTTGTGGATTTCCGCTACGGAGAAGCAGCAAAGGAAAAAGCTGCAGGCTGTAATGTGATCGTATTTGAAAACCTCCGTTCATGTCTGAGAGATCTTATTGATGAAACAGGAATAAAAACAATAATGCTGGAAGGGTCTGCTTTTACAATAAATGAAGCGGAAAGGATCGACAGATTCATTGCCGGTACAGGTGCGGAAACTGTAAAAAGCTCTGAGCTTGATGACATCATCGGCAGAATGAGGATCATAAAAACAGCAGACGAAACGGCAAATATAATAGAAGCCCAGAGAATAACGGAAAAAGCGCTTGCGGATACTCTTAAACTTGTAAAAGAGGGAGTTGCTGAAAAGGATATAGCACTGGAGCTTGAATACAGGATGCGAAAATACGGCGCGGAAGGGATATCTTTTGACCTTATTGTTATCGCTGGCAAAAAGACCTCTATGCCGCATGGGGTCCCTGGTAACTACAGGATAAAACCGGGAGATTTCATTACATTTGATATAGGCGCACTGTATAATGGCTACCACAGCGATATGACAAGAACATATGCTCTCGGATATGCGGATGAAAAACAGAAAAGAGTATATCAGATCGTTTATGAGGCTCAGCAAAAGGGTATTGAAGCGGTAAGGGCTGGAGTGAAATGCTGTGATGTGGATTCAGCGGCAAGAGAATATATATATCAGTCGGGATTTGAGGGCTTCTTCGGACATTCTGTCGGACATGGAGTAGGTCTGGATATACATGAGCTTCCGGCTGTATCATCAAGCTCTGAAACGGTACTGCAAAGCGGAATGGTGATAACCATAGAACCGGGAATATATCTGCCGGGAGAATTCGGAGTAAGAATAGAGGATATGGTGAGCGTAACTGCTGACGGCTGCATTGACCTTGCGGCTATGCCAAAAGAGCTTATAATATTATAGAAAAGGAGTATCAGCAATGAGAAAAACAAAAATAATCTGTACGCTTGGCCCTTCTACAGAGGATGAAAAAACATTGAGGGAACTTATGATCGCCGGTATGGATGTTGCAAGGATAAATATGTCCCATGGCACACATGAGGAACACAGACTTAAGATCGAAAAGGTCAAAAAGCTGCGTCGGGAGATGGATATGCCGGTAGCTATACTTCTTGATACAAAGGGACCTGAGATCAGAACAGGTAATTTCCCGGAAAAGATCATGCTGGAGGCAGGTCAGGAATTTACCCTTACAACTGAGGAATGTATAGGTGATAACAAGCACTGCTTTATAACATTCAGCGGACTTCCGGCAGATGTTGATGAGGGTACAAAGATCCTTATTGATGACGGACTTATTGAAATGGTCGTAAAAAGCAAGACTGAAACTGAAATAGTGTGTAAGGTAATAAACGGAGGCCCCGTATCATCCCATAAGGGAATAAATGTGCCTAATGTTACATTATCGCTGCCGTTTCTGAGTGACCGTGACAGAGAGGATCTGAAATTCGGCATAGAGCAGGATGTTGATTTTGTTGCGGCATCGTTTACAAGAAATGCCAATGATATAAACGAAATGAGAGCTGAGCTTGAAAAGAACGGCGGAGGCGATATACGCATCATAGCAAAAATAGAGAATAATGACGGCGTAAAGAATATAGACGAGATAGTAAGAGTATCGGACGGAATAATGGTAGCAAGAGGCGACCTCGGAGTAGAAATACCGATTGCAGAAGTCCCGATAATACAGAAAATGCTCATACGCAAGACAAGAAATTCTGATAAGCCTGTTATTACAGCTACGCAAATGCTGGATTCTATGATGAAGAACCCTCGTCCGACAAGAGCAGAAACAACGGATGTTGCCAATGCTATATATGACGGTACAAGCGTAATAATGCTTTCCGGAGAAACAGCTGCAGGCGCATATCCTGTAGAGGCAGTAAAGACAATGGCTGATATAGCTGTAACAACTGAAAATAATATAGACTATATAGACCGCTTCAATAAACTGGATATGAACGAAAGACCGGATGTTACTTCTGCAATTTCACACGCTACCTGTACAACTGCACATGACCTCGGCGCTTCGGCTATACTGACTGTGTCAAAAAGCGGAAGTACCTCAAGGATGCTGTCAAAGTACCGCCCGGAATGTCCGATAATCAGCGGAACACCAAGCGAAAAGGTGTGGAGACAAACTAATATGTCATGGGGCGTATGTCCTATTATGATCGAGGAAAAGGATAATACTGATGCCCTTATAGATCATGTTATAGATGTAGCGCAGAAGAAGGGTCTTCTCAAAAACGGAGATCTTGTTGTCCTGACGGCAGGCGTACCTCTCGGAGTGTCCGGAACAACAAATCTGATGAAGGTACATCTTGTAGGAAATATCCTTTGCAGCGGCGGTGCTATCGTAAATAACCTCAGTGCCCACGGACATCTTGTAGTGTGCAAGAACGATGAGGAGGCTCTTACAAATTGTAAGGAGGGTGAAATACTCGTAATAAAAGAGACGAATAATTCACTTCTTCCGGTTATGAAAAAATGCGCTGGAATAATAACAGAGGTTGACGGTACCGATTCTCATGCAGCAATTGTAGGTCTTGCACTGAATAAGCCGGTAATAGTGGGTGCTGTCAATGCGACCCTTCTGCTTAAAACGGGAACGAATGTAAATATGTATTCCGGAAAAAGCGTCGTTACTACTGCTACTACAAAGGTGTGATACTGTAAGCATTGATCTGTCCCTGCCAATTTTTTAATAAACAAAGGCTGCCTTATGGCAGCCTTTATTGTTAAGGAACCACTGAATAAATCACGCCTGACGGCTCAACACCACGGAAAAAAAAAAACAAAAAATCGAGGAATACAGGCATCGAACTGGCGGCGTGCCGCCGCTGTCAATGTTTCTCCTACGCAGCTTCCATAACTCAAATATGTTTATCAACATACATAAATTTTTCTGTGTAAGGTCATTTCTCCATGTCAGCAAAGCTGACGATGGTGCTATGCACACAACGCATCTTCGATGCCGGCG
>CACZSM010000032.1 GCA_902783815.1 uncultured Ruminococcus sp. | reverse complement strand
GGACTTTGCCTCCCTCGATGAGGGAGGTGGCGAGCGAAGCGAGTCGGAGGGAGGATCAACAACTTCACACTCCTAACTTCAAACTCTCACTCTATTCACTATTCTCTATTCGTTATTCTCTATTCTCTCCTTCTGCTGACATGGAGAAATGCCCTGACTCTTTAGCCGTTATGTATGTTACTATCTACAATTAAGCTCCAGAAGCCGCGTAGGAGAAACAATGACAGCGGCGGCACGCCGGGTGGGTGTAATTATACAAAAATAATGCAATTTTGATAAAAATATCTATTGAAAAATTTATAGAATTGAATTATAATGGTAGTATCAGGAAAACTCTGCCCATTCAGAATGAATGTGCAGCTGATTAAATTTTATTACGGAGGATAATTATGAGAAACATACTTTTTGTCGCTTCGGAATGTTACCCGTTTGTAAAAACGGGGGGTCTCGCTGATGTCGTGGGCGCTCTTCCGAAAATGATAAACAAAGATGAGTTCGATGTCAGAGTCGTTGTTCCGAAATATATGTGTATCCCCTGGGAGTACAGACAGCACTTCCAGTATATTACCAGCTTCTATATGGATCTGGGCTATATCCGTGAACATAAGTATGTTGGCATCATGATGTATGAGCATGAGGGTATCAAGTACTACTTTATTGATAATGAACAGTACTTCGGCGGAGACAGCCCTTATGTCGATATGAAATGGGATATTGAAAAGTTTACTTTTTTCAGCAAAGCCGCTCTCGCTATCCTTCCAGTTATCAACTTCCACCCCGATATAATCCACTGCCATGACTGGCAGGCTGCACTTGTTCCGGTATTTCTCAGAACTCTGTTCAAGGATAACGGTTTCTTCTGGAATATCAAGACTATTATGACTATCCATAATCTTAAATTCCAGGGTATCTGGGATCTTAAATTCTTCAGACAGATCACCGCTTTCCCGGAATATGTTTTCTCTCCGCAGAACATGGAGTATTTCAAGGACGGCAATATGCTTAAAGCCGGAATTGTTTTCTCGGATTATGTCACGACCGTAAGTGATACATATGCGGGTGAGATACAGCTTCCGTACTACGGCGAAGGTCTGGACGGTCTTATGCGCCACAAGAATTATGCTCTCTGCGGTATTGTCAACGGTATTGATTACAATGTATATAACCCTGAGCATGATATACAGATCTATGAACACTATACAGCAGAAAGTCTGCCCGAAAAGAAGGTACTCAATAAGAGAGGTTTGCAGGAGGAGCTTGGTCTGCCGGTAGATGACAATAAATTCATGATAGGCATTATATCAAGACTTACCGACCAGAAAGGTCTTGACCTTGTTAATTATACTATTGAACGCATTACAGATGAGCATACTCAGTTTGTAGTTATCGGAACAGGCGATCAGCAGTATGAAAATACATTCAAGTACTACCAGTATAAATATCCTGAGAGAGTTTCCGCTAATATCTACTACTCTGACAACAGAGCACATAAGCTTTATGCTGCAGCGGATGCAATGCTTATGCCGTCAAGGTTCGAGCCATGCGGTCTTACACAGCTTATTGCACTGCGCTATGGTACAGTTCCGATTGTCCGTGAAACAGGCGGTCTGAGAGATACCGTACAGCCATATAACTGGTACGACAATACCGGAACAGGCTTCTCGTTTGCAAATTATAATGCAGATGAAATGCTGGATTCCATCAACTATGCAAAAACGGTTTACTTCACTCAGCGCGACCGCTGGTATGAGATCGCACAGCGCGGCATGAGAATGGATTATTCCTGGGCGCGTTCTGCAAGAAGATACGAACAGCTTTATTACAACCTTACAAGCTGGTAATAAAAAAAGTACACAAAAAAAGCCGCATCCCGTGTTATACATGGGGTGCGGCATAATTATTATGTGCTGCTCTTGCTTTCGATTATTTTATAGTTTGAGGGTATTTCAAGTTTGCTTTCATCAACAGAAGGATAATACTCCTTGAACTTGACGATGACCTTTGATTTCTCATCCCCGGATACCATATACTTTAATGAATTACCGTCAAAGTACAGTCTGAAAGTGGATTCAATTGTCTCATCACCGGAAGCATCACTATTTTTTGAATACTTTTTCATTAATGTAGCGGACTTCTTGGCTGTTACCTTATATTCCTCATAGGAAAGCTCACTGCCCTTGAAACTTTCCGTACCTTCTCCGATAAGCTCATACTTGGTATTTTCTTTTAATTCTGACGCCTCGGAATTCTCCAGATCTGCGGAAGCCTCATCCATAATCGTATCCACATCCACATCAAGACCCATAAGTTTTAGAGTATCCTTGATATCGCCTGTATTCTTTTCATCAATTTT
>CACZSM010000031.1 GCA_902783815.1 uncultured Ruminococcus sp. | reverse complement strand
TCACTGTAGCTGTCCATCCAGTTGATAGCCGGATAATGTCTTGCATAGGCGAGGGACTTATCAAGTGCCCAGAAGCATCTTGTAAAGCGCTTAGTATTCTGAGTGACCGGTTCAGAGAAGTCCGAGCCCTGCGGAGATACGGCACCTATTATTGTTACAGAGCCTTCGCTTCCGCTGAGAGTCTTTATTCTTCCTGCTCTTTCATAGAACTCAGAAAGTCTTGACGGCAGGTAAGCCGGGAAGCCCTCCTCAGCAGGCATTTCCTCAAGACGGCCGGATATTTCTCTGAGAGCCTCAGCCCATCTTGAAGTCGAATCCGCCATTATTGCGACATGGTAGCCCATATCCCTGTAATACTCAGCAAGAGTAAGACCCGTATAGATAGATGCCTCACGAGCCGCAACAGGCATATTCGAGGTATTTGCGATAAGTACAGTTCTGTCGGTCATAGGTCTGCCGGATTTCGGGTCGATAAGCTCAGAGAACTCATCAAGCACCTGGCTCATTTCGTTGCCGCGCTCACCGCAGCCGACATAGACGATTATATCCGCATCACACCATTTTGCAAGCTGATGCTGAGTCATAGTCTTACCCGTACCGAAGCCGCCCGGAATAGCCGCAGTACCGCCCTTTGATATCGGGAAGAGAGTATCAATAACTCTCTGACCTGTAATAAGCGGAATATCTGCCGGCAGTCTTTCAAGGCTTGGTCTTGCCTGTCTGATCGGCCATTTCTGGCACAGGGTAAGGTCATGAATATTACCCTTATCGTCCTTTATAGTGACGATAGTATCGTTCAGCCTGTATTTACCATTAGGCTGAACGCTTACAACGGTACCGCTGAGAGCCGGCGGCACCATGAACCTGTGTTCAATAATTGCTGTTTCCGGGCAGACGGCATATATCATACCGCCCTCCAGTCTATCCCCCGGTTTTACCTTGATCTTTATATTCCAGTATCTGTTAAGGTCAAGCGGAGAGACTGCCGAACCTCTTGAAATAAACGATCCGCTTTCCTCCTCGATAGATTTCAGAGGTCTTTCGATACCGTCAAAGATATTGTCGATAATACCGGGACCCAGCAGTACATTCATTGGTGCGCCCGTACCGAAAACGGGGTCACCCGGTTTAAGGCCAGTCGTTTCCTCATATACCTGGACTGTGGTGAATTTATCGTTTATGCCGATTATCTCACCAACAAGACGGGACTCACCAACATATACCATTTCCATCATAGAAAAGGTACGGGTATTCCTTATCGTAACGACGGGTCCGTTAATACCGTATATAACATCATTATTATCTGCCATAGAAACTCATCCCATCTTTTCTGTTTATCCTGTCACCTTCAGACCGGAATTCTCATAGAACCATTCATGCTGCATCTGAAGTCTGCTGTCGAGAGTTTCATCCGCAACTCTGCCCAGTGACCTGCTCATGCCCATCATACCGCCGAAGGTGATCTCATCAGTCGGCTCACACTTACATTTTCTTCCGAAAGCCTTTCTGATCCTGTCAGCGAATTTAGTATCTTCCTTTCTTATAAGCAGTACGACATCATCCGCATCCAGTAATGCTGCGATCGCCTTTGCGCTTTTTTCAAGGAATGACACATATTTATCCGTTTTAGTAAATCCGAGCAGTTTTTTTCCGGCATCCTGAAATACCTCCTGTTCGATCTCCTGTCTGCGGACAAATATTTTCTTTCTGCTTGAGCTTTCAGCCCTTGAAAGCTCAGAAGCGATCTCGGTATTTATATCCGACATTTCCTTCTGAATGAGGACATATGCCTCTCTCAGACCCTCCTCCTCAGCCTTATTAAGCTCATTTTCCTTAAAGCTTTCGGCCTCGGACTGTATTTTAGTACGCTGTTCTTCCGCATACTTTTCGATAGCCTTCAAAAAATTATCTGTTTTGCTTGCAGTTTCAGGCATTTTGCCACCTCCAGGGGCGTTATATCTTTACGCCTATAGCCTCTCTAACATAGCGTGTTATAGAATCCTTTGCACGGCCGCTGCCGTGTCTGTCAGGAATTTCGACGATCAAAGGCTGTTTACGATTAAGTTTAAGGTCATACACAAGCTCCGGACAAAGCTGCACAAGCCTTTCCGTCATAAGTATGACAGCCACATCCTCCATATCCATAGCCTTAGTGAGAGCGTCCCTGACCTCGCTGTCCTCATGCACGACCACACCATCTATTCCGGCGAGGTGCATACCCATGAGTGTATCGACATTATCGCTTATCAGATAGAACTTCATAGTAAGCTCACCCAATTTCCATTATATCAGACCTTGCTGATGATAAGAATAGAAACAAGCAGTCCATAGAGCGCAACGCCCTCGCCGAGAGCAACGAAGATAAGAGCCTTACCGAAAGCCTTAGGATCCTCGCTTGTTGCGCCGATAGCTGCCGGAGCAGCTCCGCCAACGGCGATACCGCCGCCGATACCTGAAATACCTGTAGCAAGAGCGGCAGCCATCATTGAGATACCGAAATTAACATCACCCGAACCTGCGGCAGCAGCGGCAGCGTCAGGAGCCTCAGCAGCCATAGCAACGATAGATGAAACGAGGCATACAGCGCCTACAGCAGCGAATGAAGCGATCTGTCTGATAACGGCAGACTTGCGTGATCTTCTTTTAAGTGAAACATCCTTATATGCCCAGTAAACTGAGCCTACCAGAAAAGCAACGGGAACTGCAAGTAAAATATATTCCAACATTATAAAAACCTCTTTCTTTTTTAAAATCAAATATCGTCCGGTTTAGCGGTAACGGGGCAGAACTGGCGGCCTTCGCCGATATAGAATCTGCTGAAAATCTCGTAGTAGTCAAGTCTAAGCACCTGAATAGCGACAAGCAGCGCTTCGAGAGCCATTACGATACCATTTCCGATAATAACCATCAGTGCGTAGCCCACAACACCGCCTACCATATCAGCCAGGGTAAATACAACGAGCATCATACCTGCATGAACAAGGATATAAGCGCCTATTCTCAGGAATGACATTGTGTTTGTAACATAGCTCAGACACATCTCAAAAAGTTCAAAGAAGCTCTGCATAAAGTATTCGCCCCATTTTTCAGGCTGCCATTTCTTTTTTCTTTCAGCGAGCCTTCCGAGGGGTTCGCGCATGAACATAAGGATCAGCGGAATAACGATCAGCACGATAATATAAGCTGTATTCATTATAGGTATATTGAGGAACATAGTGCATACAAGTCCTGCAACGAGTGCAACATAGAATACGAAGCCCGCAATACCATTAGCACCAAAAAGGGCGCTTTCCATATCGTGCCGTCTTACCGACGAGAAGATATTTACAAGCATTGTAATTGCTATTGTAACGAATCCGATAGCCACCGAGCCATAGATTATCAGATTTATCGTATCCGATTCCATGACCTCCATCAGCTTGCCCTCTGTGCCGAAAAGCATATGATGTACCGGATCGAGCAGATGCTCAAAGCCGAATACAGAGCCGTACAGGAAGCCGAAAACCATACCTGATATTCCACAGGGTATCAGTATTTTTCCAATTTCCATTTTCTTCAGCTTCCACATAAGCGCTCCCACGATCGCCACGACAAGTCCCTGTCCCATATCTCCGAACATTATTCCGAAGAACAGTGTATATGTCAGTGCAACTATAGGAGTCGGGTCAACCTCATTATAACACGGCAGACCGTACATTTTCACATAGAATTCATACAGCCGCATAAACGGCGGATTTTTAAGTATTACCGGCGGAGAATGTTTAAGCTCCTCCTTACCGTCGCTGACGGTATATTCAACGCTTTTGATATCATCAAGTTCTGCTGTGAAGGAGTCCTCCTTATCAGCCGGTATCCAACCCACAAGTATAAAGTTCTTATGGTACTTATAGACATACCTTCTGATAGCGTAATAGGAATTCAGCTCGATCAGCTTACTGTAGTACATCATGCACTTTTCGCTTTCCGATGTCCAGAATGTTTCCAGTGACTTTTCCAGCTTTTCCTGTTCAGCCTTCAGCTGTTCAAGTTCCTTTTTAAGATCCTGCACATACTGCTCAGGTGTTCCTGCTATTTCAGGGACATCCAGCTTTTCAAAATACAGTGATGAGAATATCCTGTCGATATCCTCCCTGTGTTCATTCGGAGCGAAGTAAGCGCCCCAGTGGTAATTTTCGTCCTCTGTACAGGGGAAGAACAGCACAAACGGGTCGTCAGAATACTTTGACAGCTTTTCATAGCTTTCATTTGGTATTCTTCCGAAGGTAGGACTGATATAGCGGCATTTGTTTATCTCGGTGAAATCTATCTCACTTCCAACAAAATGTCCGACCTGTTCAGTCTTTCTCACGCAGGCTTCGATCTCCTGCCTGCACCGGAGTCTGTCATTGATCATTACTTCGAGCTTTTCGTACAATGTATTGATATACTCGATAACATTGCCGGAGCTGTCGGTAAAATCTGCTGATGCCTTATATTCCAGCTTTACCCCTGCCATTTCAGCAGCGCTCCTGAGATTCTGCAGCGGCTGGGTATAGGGATTTTTTTCATTCAGCGGCACGAAGTTTTTTGTATCAGAGTAAAATGACATTGCGTCATCCGGGTGGAACACTCCGGAATCTCCGCAATATTTTATGACCTGATCCAGTTCCGACATCATGCCGATAATGCTTATAGCCTTAACGGATCTGACAGACATCTGATCACCTCCCTATCTGACAAGCAGTTTAGCCTTTTCCTCTGCGGAAAGACCGTATCTTGTCGATTCAATTATATTGATTATATTATTAAGTTCGATCTCCTTAAGGTAAACATAGGAGACCATAACTATTGTAGGGTTAGGCGACAGTCTCAGATGGTGGCGGCAGTAAACGCATATCATAGCCCATGCCATCTGTGACTGATCGTTATATCTCAATCTGGACATCAGTCTGCCGAGATAAGTCGTTCTTGAGATCTCAAAAACCTCCTGTACTGTTTCGGCGGCGCAAAGATCGTCTATATTTCTCTTTGACAGTCTGCCATAGGGTATCAGCAGAGGTTTTATCCTGCTTTCGTCATAACCGTAATATTTTTTCAGGCGGATTATTCTTGACATATTCCGGAAATCCAGCATTGCCGCAAAGATCTCCTTAAGTTCACCGGCATCACGGTTTTTTCCTGCCTTTTCCATCTCGCCCATTATAACGCCGTAATTCTGATTATTCAGCTCGGCTTCTATTCTTGCGATATCTATTCTTTCATTTTCCTTTGGCTTATACCTCTGCAATACGGAATAATACACTGTTCCGGACAGCATTTCCATCATATCGTCATAGCTTCTGACAGAGGCAAGCTCTTTGAAGCTGATCTTTGCATACTGATCCATTGACAGCGGCATTGAATAGACATACTCTTCTGCTCTTCCAAGATTTACCAATGTAAGACATCTGATGATCTGTTCTATCTCCATTTCAGATATAATGAAGCCAGTAAATAGCAGAGCCTTATCCTTTGCATATCTTGAAAGAGCAAAGACATCGAAGTAGAGGTTCTGTCTGAGCAGAGGTTCAAGCTGACCTCTGTGGATACTGTTTTCATCCAGTCCGGTAAGAGCGCTGCCGTAGGAAGTTCTTGTTTTAAGGTATCCAGCGACCTCTGGTACGCTGCGGCAGTCCATAAGCTGTCTGTAGTCCGAATCCGTCAGGCACTTTCCATACATTGCACGAGCCTTCGCCAGAATAGCATTTGATGCCATTGACGACATTTTAACTCACTCCCTTTCCAATGATATCACAGATCGGAAACGACCCTTTGAAAGATCGCATCGACCCACTTATCATGGTTTTCCGAGCTTTTTTTGTCAAGCTCCGTGATAAGCGCGGCGTTTTTAGCTTCAATACGCCGAAGCTCCTCATCAGCCTTTTTCTGAGCCGACTGGCGGTTGATCCTGATACGCTCCTTAGCCCTGGCGAGGTAGTCATTTTTTATTTTTTCCTTGGTACGGATAATTTCCTTTTCGTAATCTATCTTACTTTGCTGAGCTTCATCAGTAAGACCTCTTGCTTTTTTATCCATATCGAGGATCCTTGCGATCATATCCTTCACGATGCTCACCTCCTTCAAATCAGATATCCGGATAATACTCAGTTTTTAAGGCTCTGCATAGGCGCAGGTATCCTGCCGCCCCTTGATATGAACCTTGACGGTGACTTCATATTGACATCCATTATAGGACCGCTTCCGAGCAGACCGCCGAAGTTAAGTTCCTCACCTGCCTGTCTGCCCACAGCCGGGATAAGACGCACAGCGGTTGTCTTTGAATTCACCATACCGATAGCGGCCTCATCAGCTATGATACCGGATATCACATCTGCCGGAGTATCTCCTGGAATTGCGATCATATCGAGTCCGACAGAGCAAACGGCGGTCATTGCTTCGAGTTTAGTAAGAGTAAGTGTCTTACTTCTTGCGGCATCTATCATACCGGCATCCTCTGTAACGGGGATAAACGCACCTGAAAGGCCTCCGACATGAGAAGAAGCCATTACGCCGCCCTTCTTTACGGCATCATTCAGCAGTGCAAGACAAGCTGTAGTACCATGAGCGCCGCACTGCTCCAGACCCATTTCCTCCAGTATATGAGCAACAGAATCACCAATTGCCGGAGTTGGTGCAAGAGACAGGTCAACAATACCGAATGGTACGCTCAGGCGTTTTGAAGCTTCTCTTGCGACGAGCATACCTGTTCTTGTTATTTTGAAGGCAGTTCTCTTTACAATATCCGCAACCTCAGTAATATTGCAGTCGCCGGCCTTTGCAAGAGCCGCCCTTACGACTCCGGGGCCGGATACTCCTACATTTATAACGCAGTCAGGCTCTCCGGGACCATGAAAAGCGCCAGCCATAAACGGGTTATCCTCCGGTGCGTTACAGAAAACCACTAATTTTGCAGCGCCGATGCAATCCCTGTCGGCAGTCAGTTCAGCGGTTCTGCGAATGACATGACCCATTTTTGCAACGGCATCCATATTTATGCCAGCCTTTGTACTGCCTATATTAACGGACGAACATACTCTTTCAGTAATACTCAGTGCTTCCGGTATGCTTTCGATAAGGGCGTAATCACCCGGAGCGAAGCCCTTATGTACCAGAGCCGAATAACCGCCCACGAAGTTTACTCCGATAGTATGTGCAGCACTGTCCAGAGCCTGCGCAAATTTAACAGGATTCATTGTAGGGCAGGCAGCCGCAAGCATTGCGACCGGAGTAACTGCAATACGCTTATTGATTATCGGGATACCGTAGTCCTTACTGATATCCTCGCCGGTTTTAACGAGGTCGCCTGCATAGCGGCATATTTTGTCATAGAGCTTTGTACAGGCTCTGTCGATATCGTCATCAATACAGTCAAGCAAAGAGATACCCATTGTGATCGTTCTCACATCGAGGTTCTCATTATCTATCATATTAATGGTTTCCAGAATATCAAGTGAATTTATCATATTCCCGTTCCTTTCAGATCTTGTGCATAGCATTAAAGATATCTTCGTGCATTACATGGATCTTAACGCCCATTTTTTCACCGGTTTCAGTCAGGTTATCAACAAGCTGTGAAAACGGCACTGTACAGCCGGTTATATCCACGAACATTATCATTGCGAACATACCCTGCAAAACAGACTGGGTCACCTCTACGATATTGACTCCGACATCCGCACATTCATTAGAAACCTTTGCCAAAATGCCTACATTATCCTTACCAAGAACTGTTATTACTGCATTCATTCCTTTTTACCTCCTGATATTTATTCATTTTCTTTTTCTGCGTTATCAATTTCTTCCTCCGGTACATCTGCCTCATCAGCATCAAGTTCATCCTTCGGATACTCCTTTTCAGGCTCCTTTTCACTGCTTACAACAGATACATCCTGTTCATATCCGCTGAGAAATGTATATGGCACACCATATCCAAGTGCTGCCGCTGCAAGCCATACTATCTCACTTGCCTGAGTGAGATCAAATGGGAACGGAAGTCCCGGAGCAGCTGCTGAAAGCACTATATAAAGTGCCGGTAAATCAAGTATAATAAGCGTAGCCGGAGAAAACCGTTTTACCTGTTTTCCATCGCCTACTCTTGTTGCGTAAAACAGTATCAGACCGAACAGTACAAATACAAGTGCCTTGAACAGCAGCTTTACATTATCCGCCATATCGGTAGTACCGTTTATTATTCCGATAAAAAAATATGTACATATTACAAATGCTATTATCAGTATTGCTGAAAAAATCAGCCCTGATTTATCCTTCTTTTGTTCCACCTCAGATTACACCTCTTAATCTTGCCTTTTCTTCCTTGCCGCCAGACAGTACCAGCCTTTTTCCTCCATCATATCAAAGACCTCAACTGTTTCCGGCAATGCAGCCTTTACATCATCAAGTCTGGAATCTATTATTCCGCTCATGATATAAACCGTACTGTCATTCATCAGCTTCTCTATATCAGAGGAAAGCATTATTATTGCATCAGCAACAATATTTGCAGTAATGATATCAAAGCTGCCTGTCACCTCGTCTGCGAGGTTTCCTTTTATACCCGTATAGCGATCCTGCACATTATTGAGTCTTGCATTTTCCTTTGATGCCTTTACTGCAAGTTCGTCTATATCTATGCCCACAGCGCTTTCTGCTCCCAGCAGCAGAGCCGCTACAGAGAGTATTCCGCTTCCGCAGCCTACATCAAGCATTGTACAGCCTTTTTTTACAAATCTTTCCAGATACTGCAGGCACAGTCTTGTTGTCTCATGTGTTCCTGTTCCGAAAGCAAGTCCCGGTTCAAGATCAAGCACAATTCTGTCCTCCGGCTCGAAGTCATCCCTCCACACCGGTCTTATCAGCAGTTTTTCACCGACCTTTATCGGCGCAAAATACTTCCTCCAGTTCTCCAGACAGCTTTCTACATCACAGCTTCCCACACTTATTTCATATTCAATACCAAGTGCAGAAAGTCTTTCCTTTATATACGAAAGCGCCTCAGCCGGATTATTGCCTGAATTTATATAGATATGTATTTTTCCATGTTCCCTGTCCTGAGCAAGCAGCTGCTCATCTATCATATCTATTTTAGCTATTTCCTGAACCTCCTGTTCAAGGCTGGAATAGTCCTCTATATATATCCCATACGGTACAGTCATCAGGGCAATATTTCCTGCCGTATCAATACTTTCAGAAGCTACTGTTATAATTATTTCCGTCCAGTCCATTTTCTTCTTCCTTTTCCTTTATTTCCCTGTACGCTCATATCCGGCACAGGGATAATACCATCATCTTTTTTCTTTTTTCCGGATTTTTTCTTTTCCTTTACATATGTGGTATTATCGCTGCCTATGGAGATCCTTATTCCCTTTTTGATAGGAGAGACCATAAATCCCCATGACATTCCTGCAAAAAATGCAAGCACTGCAATTATTACTGCTGTAGATCTTTTCATCACACCATACTCCCTTTCCATGCGCACTGGCATCACAATGACGAATAGCCGAAGCTGTTTACGATAGCCTCGATCTTCTCACCGCTCTGACATATAGGGCATTTATTAGGCTTATAGCTTTCATAATCACCGAGGTCATTCGGGTCAAAGACAGAATTGATAACATGGCCGTCACATTCATGTGCGGTAGCAAAAATAGCGGCTACTCCTGCGACCTTACCGCCGTAATAATCTATTGCATCGATAGCAGAAAGAACGCTTTTACCTGTTGTTACAGAAGCCGCAAGAACGAGAACATGTTTATTTGCGACCATCGGCACAAGGTTATCACGGAACATTATCTGTCCTCCTGTTATATATTCCGGCGTAAGTATATATATTGTACGGTGCGCATTCATATTTACATAGTCATCCTGAGTAAGCTCATCAGCAAGACAGGTACCGATCACCTCCATACCGTCTATGCAGAGGATAGTATCAATAATAGTGCTGAGGTTATACTTAGCGACAAGATGTTTAGCAACTGCCTTAGCCTCTGAAAGTCTTATTTTCTGTATATTAACATCAATAAAGTAGTTAGTATGGCTGTGCATAGTTGCAAAATGGCCTTTTTTTACGCGAAGCAGGACATCCTGATTTTTCGTTCTGATTTTAAATTCCTTTGACATAGCGATCACCTCAAACAAAATAAATTTTTCGTACTGACGGTACACTGCGGTCATCATTTCCGTTACATTTACATTCTACTACAACATAACCAATAAATCAAGCCCGGTGAGCCGCCGCTTTCAATTTTTCTCCAAAATGTCAGAAATACGAAAAATTCAATTTTAAAAAAATTGTGGGATAAAGGCAGTAAAAGGTTGTTGTAAAAAATGAAATATCATGTTATAATTGGAAAAGTAAGATAACCGGACTGTGAAAATAAGGAGGTAAATATGCGACCGGATATAAATTCAGAAAAAACGACCGAGGATTATCTTGAAGCTATGCTGATGATCCGTAAAAAAAACGGAGAGGTCAGATCTGTTGATGTAGCGCGTCACCTCGGAATAACAAAGCCGAGTGTGACCTATACAACCAAACGCCTGAAAGAAAAAGGCTACATAACAATGGATAAGGACAATTTTATTACGATCACTGAAAGCGGATTAAAGATCGCAGAAAAGATATTTGCCCGTCATAAAACCCTGACTGACCTGTTTGTTCGTCTTGGTGTTCCGGAGGATGTTGCTGAGGAGGATGCCTGCCGTATCGAACATGATATAAGCCCGGAAACATTTGATGCTCTTTGTAAACACCTTGAAAAATATGGTAACGATGTATAAAAAAGAAAAAATCCCACATTACAGACTGTCTGTTGATGTGGGATCTCTTTTTTTAATTGCGGCGCGGTATATTACCTTACCGTACTTTTATCAAGACTCTGCTTTCTCAGGATTCCGGCTGAATTCCGGACGAAGCTCCCGTAATGCTTCGCAGTAAAAACTATTATTCAGCCCATGCGCCCTTTGTAAACTGCCACTGATCGTAGGTATATTCAATAGCGTTCGGGAATGAGTGAGTCTCAGGGCCAGTCTCATCTGTATGAATGAGATATGTGCTTGAATCAGGGAACTTGACAGTAAACTTTACTGTATAAAGTCCATCGCCGTCCATCTTGATGTTTGCGCCATAGTGCGGACCGTCAGAAGCAGCCATCGGCATGAATGTTCCTTCGCTTACCTTAGCCTTTGTATCGTTCTTTGTTACCTCATAATTTACTGTAAGATATGGTACCCAGTCACCCATGCCGTAGCCAAGACCGTTCTTCAGCGCCTTTACATCAAGCTCCAGATGACAGTCGTAATCTTCAGCATTGTAGCCGCCTGTCATATCAACAGCCTGGAAATATACTGCTGTGAGATTAAGGAATTCCTTTTCTACATCCTCAAAAATCGGTACTTCGGTAAAACCAAGATCTGGTTCATCCTCGGCGCTTTCATCAGTGGATTCTGCTTTTGTGTCGGCAGCGGATGCTGTTTTTGACTCCTCAGCAGGCTTTGATGAGCCGCCGTCTGCATTACAAGCTGCTAAGCTGGCTGCTACAAGCGCAGAACACATTGCTGCTGCTATGATCTTTACTAATTTCTTCACTTTAAATTCCTCCTGAAATATTTTTTATTCAGGGATCCTCTTAAAACCTGCTTCACGGTATCTGCTGCCGCTTTTATTCGGCAAACTGCCTTGTGTCACGGATTTCACAAGGAATCCCCTCTGCTTTGTATGCAAGAGCCATAAAGACTCTCAATAAAACCGGATCCTTTACGGGTCAGACCCGGACTATTGCATGATTATTGCTCCACAGACTTTTCTTTTACTGCCGGCTTCTTTTTCATCGCAATTATAAATGTTATTACCGTTATTACAAGAAGTATCAGCTGCGGTATGAGCGTTATCCATGTGGGATATATCCCGAAAAATGCAAGCATATCATTTCCCGACATCCATGACAGTTCAGGTATGGTTACTGAGATCTGTTGTACCCATCCTCCGATAGCGTCTGCAAGACCTCCGTCCATAAAAAGCTCCCACATACCTGAGCCTAAGAATGCTATCGACATTATTGCCATAAGTATGCTTGTAGCCATGAAGAACGGCTTTAACGGTATCTTTACTCCAAATACTCTTATAAGTATGAATATCAGCGCAACTGTGACAAGTCCTCCGAATATTCCTCCGAATACCGCAAGATAACCATTATCCATTGTATCCGCTCTTGTAAAATACTGCTGACAAAACAGTATTACCTCTGCGCCTTCCCTGAATACCGCAAGAAAAGATGTGAAACCGAGTGCAAGCACCTTTCCCTTATCCGCAGAATCCGATACTTTATCAGACAAATACTTTGTCCAGTTATCTGACTCTGCCTTCGATATCATCCAGTTGGAAACATATATCAGAACTGCAACAGCTAAAAGTGCTGTGATACCCTCTGTTATCTCCTGCGGTATAGAGTTTCCGGCGCTGCTTGCAAATGAGTACAGTATTACTGCCATTATTACGCTCGCCACCAGCGCAAGTACCGCACCTATATAAACATAAAGCGTACCTTTCTTGTTTTTCGTTTTAATGAGATACGCTGCCATTGCACCTACTATCAGTATCGCTTCAAGACCTTCACGGACTATTATTCCGAATACTGCCGCAAATGTCGCCCATGCAAGACCTCCGCTCCCGGATTTTTCAACGCTGTATCCGAACAGTGAATCAAGTTTTTCTGCATCCTCTCTCAGCATCGATACAAGCGTATCCACCTCCTTGCGGACTACTTCTGCGCTTTCCTCGTTTGAAACAGATTTCCGCATAGTGGAAAACTGTAATTCCACCTCTGTTACTCTTGAACCGGATATATAACCCATTACTGTCTTTTCAAATCCGGATGTTTCATACCAGAATCCATAGGCATTTGAAAATGGCTTATAATACCCTTCGTCGCCGTCTTTTTGTACACCCTCTTTATATCTTCTCATGCCCTCTTCAAGCAGATTTGATATCTGATCTGTGATCTCGTTGTAAGTAATTGTCTTTGTACCCTCCGGATCAACCGCTGCCTTGTACTTTTTATACGACATATAGTATGAAGCATCACTGCCGGTTGCAAATGCCTTCACAGGAAACATTACTATTAATCCGAACATTATCAGTATTATCCCTGATATCAATACAATTCTTTTTCTGCACATTCCATCCATCGCCTACATTTCAACAATTCATAGTTAGTTATATCGAACTATCTGCCGCAAAAAAATGCCGTCATCTGTAATTATCCCGGACTTGCCGCCCTGAACACACAAATTAAACGACTGACACTGAAACAACTATTACTCTATCTCAATACAAGTATTGACATAACATAATAGCTATAATACCGTTAGTTCAATTAAACTAACGGTATTATAGCACCAATTCATCAATATGTCAACAGTTTTTTTATAATATTCCCTCCGCCGTATGTGTCACGCACCGGCGCCGGCGGAGGGCTAAGTGTAAAATTAAAGTTGGCACAAAACGGGCGGCGAAGCCGCCATCGAACCGCGAAGCGGCATCGTCAGCAAGGCTGACATGGAGAAATTGCCTGACACTTTGACAATTATGTATGTCGATAGCTATATTTAAGTTCCAGAAGCTGCGTAGGAGAAACATTGAATCCGGCGGCACGCCGGCGGAAAGTGACCGCTGCGCGGTCACGGCGGCGGCATGGGAACGCAGTTTTCTGACGGCGCAGCGCCGGAGAGCGCGGTGAAGAAATTAATAAACATAGAAAGTAGT
>CACZSM010000030.1 GCA_902783815.1 uncultured Ruminococcus sp. | reverse complement strand
TGACACTTTAAAAATTATGTATGTTGATAGCTTAATTTGAGTTTTAGAAGCCGCGCAGGAGGAACATTGTCCAGTGCGGTCACGCACAGGTATATTGAAATTCAATTGAGAGTGTTGTATAATATCGGAAAGGCGGTCTATGTGCTGTGTTGCCTTTGCTCAAATAAAATATTGGAGTGTTTTTTTGTATGCCTTCTTTTAATTCACATTTTAATAAGTATTTTATTGAACATCTTTCACCGTATGGTTTTATAAAACTAAAGGGGCTTAATGCTTTTGGCAGACTTGTAAACAGGGAACTCCTGCATTATATCATTCTGACTACCCGGAAATCTTTAGTCAAAGGCAAAAAGGCTTTTAATGTTTCCTTCGGAGTTTGCAGTATTTACAGCTTCCCGGAAGTGAATTACAGCTATGATAAATATTTTTTTATAAACAGAGGTCTTTCCCTTATAAATGTTGCTCCGAAAAGAGAACCTGCAAAGGAAAATGTATATAAGAGTGTAGAAGAACTGCATTGGGTCATCTATGAATACCTTTATGATATCAACAATGAAAATGATATGACAGCTGCTATTGGTGACTGTTTCAAATGTGTAGAGGATCATGTCATACCATTTCTGGACAAAATAACTGATCTCAGGTCATATGTGGAATATTGCAAGGAACATCAACCACACCTTCTCAGAAACGCAGATACCCTACCGACAAATGATTCCCTGCTTCTTATCAAAACTGACGACCATGATGATCTTATGTGGCTGTTCAAAAGGAACTGCGATATTTTATTGGAGTCCTCCGATGACGGATACAGAAAATCTGATGACTTTAAACGCACTGAAGAATTGTTATATGATTCCATTATTGAACAAACAGCAAAAGCCAGGGATAAGGTGTATAATGACCCTGAACTGTACCGTAAAGCAATGGATATTCTCAGTGACAGAGTACAAACCGGAAAAACGATACTTTCCGGTTTTGGAATAAAGCAGACAGGAGAAAATGATGATGAAGAATAAAAAAGTTATTGTACTTATAATCGTTATTTTTCTTGCTTTTTTGATATCAGCCGTATTCATTGTATCAAAGGGAGGCCATTATACTCTCTATACCAATTCAATGACTGATTCTGACGAGAAACCTGTAGTTGAGGTATCATATGATAAAGACGGTATCGTTGAACTTACGGATTACTACTTACAAGACGGACGACTTATACTTGAATTCGATGCGCTCAGCAAAGGTGAAGTAACAGTTTCTATAAAACGCTCTTTTTTTGCAGACAGAGAACTGATTGCTGATTACGACCGTAAATTTGAGGTCAGTATGTTCAACATCATAATCGACAAAACAAACGGAGATGTGAGTTTTGAGGGCTTTATGGCTGTCATTTTTACAATTATCGGCGCTTTTCTATTAACAGAGATCATAATGCTCTGGATGTTTATAGATTACCGGAAAAAGGGTGAATTCTGCTACCAGATGATCGCCTGCGGCGGTACTGCCATATACTTTCTTATTCTGCTGATGTTCCTTGTGTATAAACTGCTTAACGATTCCGTTCACTCTTTCGGTCATTTTCTGTTCCATATTACTGATACGGGTATAATGCTGATACTGGCTCTGAGTCCTGTAATGCTGATACTTTCAGTACTGCTCTCTCTGAGTAATATACAGCTTATGCGTCATGAGGGACGCAGACCTGTAAATTCACTGGGAATAATATTCGGTATTGTCTGGTTTACAGGATCCCTGCTTACCATCGGAGAGGGTCTGATATCTTTTTTGAATATCTGGACATTCCCATACAGCAGTATATTAAAAAATTCCTTTGTGTATATAATCGGATATTTTGAATGTATGTTTCTCTCGACAGTTGCCTGCTCCTTTCTTGCGACAAAGTATATTCCGCCTTTAGACCGTGATTTTATAATAATCCTCGGATGCGGTATCAGAGATGACGGAACTCTTACTCCTTTGCTTAAAGGACGGGTGGACAGTGCTGTTGAATTTGAAAGAAAACAGTCAGAAAAAACCGGGAAACACGCAGTTTTTGTACCCTCCGGAGGTCAGGGAGCAGATGAGGTCATATCAGAAAGTGAGGCTATGTCAAGATATCTGCTCAGTCAGGGTATAAAAGAGGAGCAGATACTGAAAGAGGATAAAAGTACAAATACATTTGAAAATATGAAGTTCTCAAAGAATGTTATTGAACAGTCAGGGGTAAAAATCAAGGATAAAAAAATAGCTTTCGCAACTACAAATTACCATGTTTTCAGGGGCTATATACTGGCTGCTAAGAATGGCTTTGACGCAAAGGGTATATCTGCTAAAACCAGATTTTACTTTTATCCCAATGCCTTTCTGAGAGAATTCATAGGACTGCTTGTAGAGCAGAAGTGGAAGCATATAATTGCAATGGTCCTTATTCTTCTGTTCTTTATATGGCTAATGGTCATCTGAGCCGCTGCGGACAATATTATCTTTTCAAAAAAAGGCATGATGAATATGAAAAAACTGTTTTCAGATATACCATATCTGGTGGGAAATCACTTGACTCTGAAAAAAATTACAAAGGCTGATGCAGATGGTCTTTGTGAGCTTGTAAGTAATAAAAATGTCTATAAGTATCTTCCAACATTCCTGTTTGAGCAAAAATATGATGATTTATACTATGTCATAGATCATCTCTATGATGAATGTTTTAAAGAATCCATTATTCTTGGTATTTTCCGTAACGGAGGTTTTTGCGGTATTGCAGAGTTTTATGGTTATCGTGACGATGTGCATAAGATCAGTCTTGGCTACCGTCTGATTGAAAGATTCTGGGGCAATGGAATAGCAACTGAAACCTTGTCTGTTATGGTAAACTATCTTTACTCCGAAACCGATATTGAGATTATAACCGCAAGTACAATGGTTGAAAATCAGGCGTCGGCAAATGTTCTGAGAAAAAACGGATTTGATCTTGTCGTTCATAATGCTTTTGAGGACTGGGGCTTTGACCGTCCTGTGGCTGTTGATAAGTGGATAAGGTAAAATTATGGCGGACAGCCTGAACTGTCCGCCTTATTGTTATTCTTTTTTATCCGATGAGCTTTTTTTCATTATCAGAAGAATGATAATGCCTGAAACCATCGTAAGCGTACAAATTATTCCCATATTGATAACAGAAAATTCAAAACTTTTTTCCGTCAGCTGTAATGCAATATTTTCATCCGATACAAGAATTGAATTCGTTACGGTCGAACAAATATTGTTTATTGCAATATGTGCAAGCGAAGCAGCAAATACAGAGCCTGTTGCCTTTGTCAGCGCTGTAAGATACACTCCTGTCATTACGCAGAATATGCACATCAGAACTATTCCAAGCCACGGATCACCACTGTAGCCCTTACCAAAATTATGTCCGCAGGCTATTATCGGTGCGTGCCATAACCCCCAGATCACTCCTCCGACAAATATTGCCGCAGGAAATGGCATCAGCTTTTCCAACTTCGGTATCAGATATGCCCGCCATCCGAATTCTTCGCCAAATCCTAACAACAGATTTGCTACTGTCACTCCGGCGATATAAATAGTATTGCAAAACACTTCCCACAAATTTATACTTCCTGTAACTTTTCCCAAACTGCCCTGCGGAAGAAGTATCAGCACCGATGCAGCAGGTATTATCATTCCGATTATTACAGGCAATACCAGTGCAATTACATAATACCTTACCTTCCCCTTGAACTTTACCGAAAGATAACTGTCTTCAAGACCCTCCTTTGTTATCATCCTTGTCAGTATATTTGCAATTGCCGGCATGAGCATCGCTACAGTTGCCATAACTCCATACCAAGAGGAACTAACCGTCCAGCCGAAGTTCCCGACATAAATGAAAAATATACTGAATGTAAGTCCGAATGATATCAGGAGATATACTGCAAGACGAATTATCGTCTGCTTTTTATTTGTCATAGTTATCTCCCCCTTTCAGATATACTGCACAGGATATGCGATAGGAAAGATAATATAATATCCATGTTACGACCGGAATAAGTCTCAGTACATATGCAGAATCGTTTTTCAGGAAATCTCCCATCCACTTAAAGAAATCTGCAAGACTGCCGAATATTGATATATCTCCGAAAAGCCCATATACTATTGCTGAAAATGTCACGACTGCAACCAGTATCATCCTTATGGTATCTCCATATCTGCTGCCGAACCGTATGATAAAAGGTGTTTCAACAGAGCGTATCAGAAGCTGCAGCCACAGGAACTGCATGACCGCTATATTGAAAACTGTTATATCCTTGTCGATTATTGAAGCTGATGCTCCGGAAAATATCGTAAGGATAAGCGTTACCGTGCATGACATCAGCGCATTGAAAAGATATTTTGAACCTATCTGTTTTTTGATCCCATCAGGTGCAGATGATATGTATGCCTGCCATTTCCTAAGCTCGTCATTATGGAATATTCCGCTTTCAAACATCCCAAGACTCAGCATCGTACATATCGAACACAACATTATTACCAACCCAAGCTCCAAATCATTCAGATCAGGCGATGAAACAGGGGCAATTATCAGCCAGCATAAAAAAAACAACATCACGATACTAATGGCAGTAATCTGTGTCCTGTGTGTCAGCAGATCCTTATATATAAGACCAAGCATCAGTATTCCCTCCTTTTAAGCGCCTCTACCGAAACGAAATACGATACCAATGCACCCATTATGATAAGAATGAATGATCCGATAATAATAAAGTCCCATTTACTTTCAATTTGCTGCAAAATGTAGCCGAATAAATCAAAATCCTCACTTACTGCTTCTTCCGATTCTAAAATTGGCATTGCCCGGACAGCACCTGCCGCACCTGCCACAGCCATCAATACCAATTGTACTATACCCTTTTTTTTGAAAACCAGATCCGAGGTATTTGAAAGCAAAAAAAATCCCAGAATATAATTGAATAACACAAGTATAATAATAAAATGCCTGAAACTGATCCTGTCTCCGCCGACTGCACTCAGAATCAGACTATGCAGCAGGCTGAGCAGCATGGCGCAAAAGCTGAGTATGAACAGACTGAGCATTTTTGAAATGATTATTGTGTTTTCTTTTATTGCCGTTGTTTTGCAGAATCTCAGCCAGCCGGAGCTTATGTCTGCATAAACATTACATCCTGAATTTGCAAAGCCCAGCATAAAAACAATACATGGAAAATATCTGAACAGATACATATTCTTTGTCAGGCTCAGCACGGCCTCCTCATCATAGGCAAGATTTCCGCAGATCATACTAAGCCTTACCAGAATGAATACAGATGAAAAAAGCAAACTATATATAAGCGACAATCCGATATTCCTCCGTGACAGGAGCATCTCCTTGTATATCAGTCCTTTCATATCATTTCCACTCCTTTTTTTCTCTCCTGACATAGAAAAGCATTATCTCTTCAAGAGTAGTATTATCTATCACCAGTCCGGAATACTTCTTTTCACACTTTTTCTTGTCGGATACCATGACCTCCGCACCAAAATCCGTAAGTCTTACACTTACTATATCTTCACTGTCGATACCCTTATAATCATCCTTTTTACACTTTATTACAGCATGGTTTTCCACTGTTTCATCTTTACTGCCTGTAAGGAGTATCTTTCCCTTGTCTATGAATGTCACCATATCCGCTACTTTTTCAAGGTCTGTTGTAATATGAGATGAAAGTAGTATGCTGTTGTTCTCGTCCTGCAGGTACTCCATGAATATATCAAGTATCTCATTCCTTACAACAGGGTCAAGTCCCGTCGTTGCCTCATCCATGATGAGAAGCTTTGCTCCATGTGATAATGCCGCCGCTATCTGCAGCTTCATTTTCATTCCCTTTGAAAAATCTTTGAAACTCTTTTTCCGAGGAAGTTCAAAGCGGTCAAGATAACTGTTGAATGTATCTCTGTCCCAACATTCAAATATATCTGACAGTATTATTGAAAGCTGTTTTGCATTAAGCACTTCATGAAACGGAAGTTCGTCAAATACTGCGGAAACCTGTGCCTTTATCTCATTTTCATGCTCTGAATTATCAAGTCCCAGCATTTTTATTGTTCCGCTGTCTTTCCTTATCAGGTTGAGCAATAGCTTGATCGTTGTTGTCTTTCCGGCTCCGTTCTGTCCTATAAAGCCCATTATGCTCCCTTTTGGTACATTAAAGCTGATATTATCAAGCGTAAAACCATCATACTTCTTTGTTACTCCGCTGATCTCAATTGCATTTTTATACTCTGACATAATCATTCTCCTTTATAGATCATTTCAAGAAGCCCCGAAAGTTCATTATAGCTGACATTTAACATTTTTGCTTTTTCACAGGCTTCAAAAAAGTATTCTTCGATCTGCTTTAGTCCCTCTTCTTTCATCAGTTCAGGATCCTGCGCCTTAACAAATGATCCCTTGCCTGTAAAGGATTCTATAAAACCATCCTTTTCAAGTTCTTCATATGCTCTTTTGGTCGTGATTATACTTATCCTCAATTGCTGGGCAAGATTCCTCATTGACGGCAGTGCTTCTCCCTGTTTAAGTGTTCCGTCAAGAATATAGCCCTTTATTTGCAGGATTATCTGCTCATAGATCGGTTTTCCGGATGTATTGCTGATTATTATATCCATAGGCTACCTCGTAAATTGTATATATACATTATACTTATTATATATACATTTCCCTTTCTTGTCAATAGGAATATCAACTTTTTTAGGAGTTCCCTTTAGTCAGCACTACACAAAAAAAGCAGCTCCGAAGCCGTCAGTAATTCCGACAGCTTCAAAGCCGCTGTTTGTAATATTTCAATCCGGAAACTTTTTGTGCTGTTTCTGCTGCCGTTCGGAGGTGCAGGTATCTATAGAATACTGTTTCCACTTTCTACTTTCTATGGTCAATTCAGGAACGCCTTGATTTATCATTTTCAGGACTTTGCGTCATATTCATAGTTCCGAGCTTTTTCATATCTACTGCCGAAGCATCTACAAGTTTATCACTTTCCTTTTGTGTTTCCTTTGTAGAAGGTATAGTTCCGGCTAACTGACCTGAAACACTTTCGGCTCTTAGCTTTGTAAAGAGTAAAAGAGTATCAACACCATCTTTGAAAGCATCATATCCGTCAAAGGCAGTTGTATCGTTTTTCACATAGTCATCAATTACCGCAGTAATATTATTTACCTTTTCAGCGAATACTCCTGACTGTACATATTTTTCAACTATTTCTTTCAGGTATTCATGGTATTTTTCACGGTACTCTTCCTTTTCAAGCAGCTTCGACACCATCGGACGCTCCTCTGCACTGACACCATTAAACACTGTATCAATAGCATAATTGACAGCATCATCTGCATTTCCCATCTGATAACTTCCAAATGAAAGGTTATAATCCCACGGCAGCATGGACAGCTTGCCATTATCCTCAGTCAGAATATAATTGTGACAATTTGAAGAAAGATAACTGTCAAGATTTACAAGAAAAACATTGCAGGCAATGTATCTCAGCATTTCATCAACATTTATACAATCCTCTATGTCCTCTCCGCTGCTTATTTTTTTAAGAGAAGCTATAAGTCTTTTTTTATCCTCATCATCAGTCTTGGTTATGGAATTGTCAAATATATTGCTGTAGCTATCCTCATTATCATCGGTATATTTCAGGTCAACTCCGTTTTTACCTCCTTCCATACCCGGTTTACCATTATTATCGTCCTGACCGGGCATCTGCGGAGGCTGCATATTACCGTTATTACCGTCCTGACCCGGCATCTGCGGCGGCTGCATATTGTCGTTATTACCGTCCTGACCCGGCATCTGCGGCGGCTGCATATTACCGTTATCACCATCCTGACCGGGCATCTGCGGCGGCTGCATATTACCGTTAT
>CACZSM010000029.1 GCA_902783815.1 uncultured Ruminococcus sp. | reverse complement strand
TTGACCGGACAACCCTTACAGGCTGTCCGGTCTTTATTTTGTTATATTGCTGATGTTCTCAGTTCAGACAGTTCATTCAACATCAACATGGAACTGAACTGTTGAAACCCTGCCGTTAGCATCTGTCATTACTACCTTGATCTCATACGGTGATCTGAAGATAGGCTTGAATTCAAAGATGCTCTGATTTGTTGCATCTTCTGCCTTCTGCCATACAGGACTTCCTGTTTTCTTATAGTAATACTCAGTTGTATATGGTGTATCAGCGCAGGCTGCCTCAGCATTTACTACAACGCTTTCGCCCCATTCAATTTCATCTGTGCTTATTGTTGACACATTAGTAAATTCTGTAATAAACCTCTCAACATAGACTGTAATGATCTTCTCGTCAACTGCGCCGGTGCTGTCCTTTGCAATTACCTTGATATCGTAGCTTGTTGTTACATTCGGAACAACATAAGCTACTGCCGGGTCTTCGGTGCTTGCAGCTATGGTTTTCCAGTGTACCTTATATGACTTCTTATAATAGAACTCATATGTATAAGGTCCTTTGCCGCCCTTTGCTGAACCGTGAATTTCTATTGCGCTATTTCTCTGAACGGTATCGAACTTTGTTGTAGATGTATTTCTGAAAGCAGAAGCCTTCTTTACTGTGATATCAAATATCTTTTCTGCCCTTGTACCATTTACATCAACTGCAACCGATCTGAGCTGATATTCACCTGTCATAGCCGGATTGAACACTCCGCCGGAAGCGCTGTCGCTGCCGAATTTTGTCCAGGTCTGGCTGCTTGCCTTCTTATAGTAGTAAGAGAAGCTGTACGGAGCAACGCCGCCGCTGATGCTTGTTTTGATCGTTGTACCCTCATCCATATAGACAACATTTGAATCTATTGTGGAATTATTGATAAAATCCTTTGGTTCTTTTACAAGTATTGTAAATATCTTTGTATCGCTGCTCATACTTGTATCGGCAGCAACTACCTTGATCTTATAGGATGTTGCAGCTGCAAAGCTGAATTCCTTTACTTTGCCTGTACCGCAGTATGTCCATGCGCCGCTGTCGATCTTTTTGTAGTAGTAGGAATATGAAACCGTACCAAGACCGCCGGTAGAATTACCGGAAACTGTAAGTGTCTTACCTCTTACTACCTTTGTATTGCTTATTTCAGAGGTATTCACTACCTTATTGAATACATTGTAGTTGATATATGAGAATGCCTCATAGCCCTCAGCATCAACAGCCTTGATCTCAATTGAATACTGACCTGCAGCACCTGAGTTAAAGAAATACTTGCCGTTCACATCAGGCTCAATAGCAGTAGTCTGCTGACCGTGCGTATAGCTCATTGTAAGAGTTACAGGAGCGAAGCCGCCTGTCAGATCATAAAGTATTTCGTTATTATCGCCAACATAAGCATCCATTGAAGTAAGAGCAGCCTTTACACTTAATGACTCCGTAATATCGACAGGAAGCTCGCATACAGCCGTAAGACCGTTTTTATCAGTTACTGTTACGCTTACAGTCTTTGTGCCTGCTGCATCTGCATTGAATACACAGTTATTATCACTGCCATTGTAGAGCATAGTTCCGTCATAATTTGTGAACTTATATGTGTAAGGAGCAGTACCGCCTGCTGCGGTTGCAGTCAGAGTAGCGACATCGCCTGTCTTGATCTTATCTTTTGATATTCCCAGAGATACTGAAAGAGGTTCACTTATAACAAATTCCTTTGTTTCGGACACTTCATTATCCTTGCTGTCCTTACAGGTAACAGTTACAGAATACTTACCGAATTTGTCTGCTGTGAACTGACCCTTATTCTCGCTGTCGAAGGTGATCGTACCCTGTTCTTCACCATCTACAGACCATACGCCTGTAAATGTTTTCGGATCGAAGCCGCCGCTGCTTGATGCAGCAACAGTTACAGTGCTGCCCTTTTCCGGTTCAGCCGGAGTGAAAGTAAATCCGCAGGTCGGGTAGTCAACAACAGTTATCTGTGCGCTTGCCGTTGCGGTATTCTGGTTCTTATCAGTAACAACGACCTCAACGGTTGCAGTACCTGAGCCAGAAGCCTTGTATGTATAAGTATTTGAAGAATTGAAAGCAACTGAAAGACCATTCATCTTATAAGTATATGAATACGGTTCGGTTCCATTCTTTGCTGTTACAGTTGCAGTAAATTCCCTTCCGTTAAGGACTTCCTCATCGGAGAGTGTCACAGATGCTGTAAGAGCCTCATATACTGTGACATTGATCGAATCATTAACAGTATAGTCGTCATTTACGGCAATGACCTTGATCTGGTACTCGCCGCCCTCTGAAGGAACAAAAACTGCCGTACCGGTTTCATTTCTGTCAAACTCCTCAGACACCTTATCCTTTATGCTGTAGAATACAAACTCGCTCGGAGCCTTACCACTTTTTACTGTAGCGGTAACATTGATCTCACTACCTGCAAGAGCTTCATATTTATCCGCAGTCACAGTTATGATAAGAGGATCAGTCATTTTTCTGATCTTGAAATTAACAACGGCTGTTTTACCATCATAATCTCCTATACCATAGATATCTACAGTAGCTGTACCGACATTTCTGTTTTTGCTGTAATCCAGCTCATAGTCAACATCCTTTTCGAGCTTTTCGCCCTTGCTGTTTCTAACGGTAACATCAGGTTCAATATAGCTGCCTGTATAGGGCTGATCCGGTATCGGGTCTGCAAAGAAGTCACCGATAATAGATACAACTGCACTCATCTTTACTGTTTTGGTATAGCTTCTGTAGTCCTCACCGGCCACTCTTATTGTAATATCCGCAGTACCCTCAGATACAGCTGTTAATATGCCGCCTGTCTGAGTTGTGAAAACATCCCAGTCTGATGTTGTTACAGATGCAGGCTTTACCTTTGCATATGTACTCTTGCCGTTAAGCTCATAAGCCTTAAGCCATATCTGCTCACTTTCTCCAATAACTATCTTATGGTCATTGTTATCATAGTCAGACGAGAATTTGAAGTTTGTTACATATCCCTGTACTGTAACAGTTTCTTCGCTTTCAGTCTGGGTGTAGAAGCTGTTTGCAACGATAGTAGGATTCTTTCCTGCCATACTTTTCTCATTTGTAGTTCTCACGCAGATATATCTTGTTTTTTCTCCGCGCATAGTAACAACGCCTATACCGATCTCAGTAATATCCGGATCGAAAATAGCGCTTGTGTACTCCTCCTGTTCCATAAGGGCGCTTGCGACCTTGGAAAGCTCACCGCTTACTGAAAGCACTATTTCATGATAGGTATTATCAGCGTAGGAATCCTTGAGCATGAATCTGTCGTTAAAATCCACATCAAGGAGGTTTCTTGTACTGTAGAGCATTGGCAGTTCAACAGCTCTTACAATAGCATCATTCATCAGGGGCTGATCCATAGTTAGAGTACCAAGACCAGCTTCAGCTCTTTTCTGGTTTATCATTACCAGAAGCGAACCAATTTCGCTGTACTTCTTCGTTACCTCTGCGACATTGACATTAAGGATATCACCCGAAGCCGCATTGGCAGTCACGGCTGTAACAGCAAACATTGATATCAGCATTGCGAGTGCCAATACTATGCTTTCCGCACGCCTGAGCAGTTTTACTTTCATTATATCTCCTCCAAACTTTTTCTGAAATCGGTCTTACTGTTTTCATAACGGCAAAAAACCAGATAAACCTGTTTTCAGTTAATATATAGTATAATTATACCATACTTTTTCCATTTATTCAATAATTTTTTTGAAACTATACAACATTGAACATATAGGGCAATCGGAAACAAAGCAGTAAAAGTTTCCCATAGAATAAAAAGGGAGCCGAAGCTCCCTTTGAATCAGCAGTATGAATAGACTGCTTGTCAGTCGTTATTCTTTTTTGCTTTTTGCGCTTTAATGACCTTCAGACGAGAAAATTCCTCTCTGTCCTTTTCCTCAAGGGCATCGGTGATAAACTTCACGCCCTCCTCAAAGCGAGGTATCATTATATTTTTCAGAGCATTAGCTCTTTTCTGAGTTTTCTTTATCGCATCTGCAAGACGATATACACTATTCTCGACCTCAGCAAGATCGGCAGTAAGGATCTTGACCTTACTGAAACAGGCATATGCTTCATCGAAAGCGGCGTCAGTAGATTGCAGACCATAGAAAAGTTCAGGAGTTTCCTGTTTATCTATTGTCACGATCGGTATTTCAACACCCATAACACTTCTGTATGTCAGTTTCAGAGAGTCCTCTTCCGGTATTGAACGGGCAATATCATCAATATAACCCATAGTGATATTAGCTCTCTGCAATGCAAGATAAGCCTTACTGTAGGTTGCATCTATACGGTTTTGTATTTCAGCAGCCCTGTCGATAAGCGTCATCATTTCGCGCACAAGGATATTTCTTTTCTTATCCAGAAGTTCATAGCCTGTTTTTGCAAGCGCAAGCGATTTTTTATATGCCATCAGATTGCCCTTTGTAGGCACTGCCTGTACTGCCATTATAACTCACCTCCGGGTTCAGTCCTCATCCTCGTCCTTTTTTTCAGCAGAGCGGAAGGTATCAAATGCTATTTGTGACGGGTCACTGATATAGAACTGGTCAAGCAGTTCATCATCAACTCTGTCGAGTTCTGTTCTCGGCAGTGTAGAAAGCAGTTTCCAGCCGAGGTCAAGGCTTTGTTCTATAGTTCTGTTTTCATTGAAGCCCTGATTTACGAAATGCTGTTCAAAGAGTCTGCCGAATTCAATAAATTTCTTATCAACAGGAGAAAGTTCTTCTTCGCCGATAACGCTTGCAAGTGATCTTGCATCCTGTACTCTTGCATACGCTGCAAAGAGCTGATTTGCAAGAGCCTGGTGGTCACTTCTTGTATAGCCCTCACCTATTCCGTCCTTCATAAGTCTTGAAAGTGACGGCAGGACTGATACAGGCGGATAGAAGCCCTGACCCTCAAGGTTTCTGTCAAGAACTATCTGACCCTCTGTGATATAACCGGTAAGGTCAGGCACAGGGTGAGTAATATCGTCATTAGGCATAGTAAGAATCGGTATCTGAGTAACGCTGCCCTTGCTGCCCTTTATCATACCAGCTCTTTCATAGAGTGATGCAAGGTCGGAGTACAGATAACCCGGGAAGCCCTTTCTGCCGGGTATCTCACCCTTTGACGATGAGAACTCACGCAGAGCCTCTGCATAGGAGGTCATATCCGTCATTATAACGAGTACGTGCATATTACACTCAAACGCAAGATATTCAGCCGCTGTAAGGGCACATCTTGGAGTAAGAGTTCTTTCTATGATAGGGTCATTTGCGAGGTTAAGGAACATTACAACTCTTGAAAGCACGCCGCTTTCATCGAAGCTTCTGCGGAAGTAATCCGCAACATCATTCTTAACGCCCATTGCGGCAAATACGATACCGAATTTATTATCACCGCCGTCAGATATTTTAGCCTGACGGACGATCTGTACAGCAAGCTCATTATGCTTCATACCGGAGCCGGAGAATATCGGCAGCTTCTGACCTCTGATAAGGGTCATAAGCGTATCTATCGTAGAGATACCCGTATTGATATAGTTTCTCGGATAGATCCTCGACACAGGGTTCATCGGAGTACCATTGATATTAGCTCTTTTTACCGGATAGACCTCACCGAAGCCGTCAATAGGTCTGCCGGCGCCGCTGAACACTCTGCCCATCATTTCAGGTGAGAGTGCAAGTTCCATCGGACGGCATTTCAGTCTTGTACGGGTATTGTCAAGGGAGATAGACTTAGTACCCTCAAACACCTGTACAACAACACGCTTACCTTCTATCTGAACTATTCTTCCGTGGCGGCAGCTCCCGTCGTCAAGACGGATATCGACCATTTCCTCATAGGAAGCTCCATCGACATCATCAAGTACGATAAGGGAACCATTTATTTCCTTTACGCCAACATAATCAAGAATCATTCTTTCACTTCCTTTTTGAAAGTCGTTTTCACTACGGTCATGAGCTGCTCAATTCTGACAGAGCCTTATCCATATCTGCCATAAGATCATCGAACAACTCCGGCTTGCTGTTCGGGATATCATATTTCATCTTTGCCAGTCTTTCAAAGAGGCCGAGTGAAGTTATGCCCGAAATAGGTATAGCCGCCGCAATAATATGCTTTGCCTTATTATAGAGATGCAGAATAGCCTTCATCATAAGCTTTTGTTTTTCAAGCGGCACGAAGGTATCATCCGGATGAAAGGCATTCTGCTGCAAAAATCCCACTCGCACAGCCTTTGCTGTTTCAATGACGAGCTTCTGCTCATCCGGCAGGACATCCGATCCGATCAGCTTTACGATCTCCATAAGAGCGCTTTCCTCATGGAGAATAGCAGTGATCTTATTCCTGTATTTTATAAAATCCTCACCGAGATTTTTTCTGTACCAGGGGTCGAGGTCGGTAAAGTATTCACTGTAGCTGTCCATCCAGTTGATAGCCGGATAATGTCTTGCATAGGCGAGGGACTTATCAAGTGCCCAGAAGCATCTTGTAAAG
>CACZSM010000028.1 GCA_902783815.1 uncultured Ruminococcus sp. | reverse complement strand
ACTCCACACTCCACACTCCTAACTCCACACTGATGTCAATTCAGGAGCGCCTGTTTTATGCAAATTAAAATTATACACTTATTACATTATCAGAATCAGACAATGTTAGTTCCATTGATGGTTATGGATGCTATATCGGCAGGATCAAGGACAATAATTTTTGTATATGGTTCACTGTCTGCGAAAGCAAGCTCCCATGTAAAATTCCCGTATTCGCCGTCTTTGCCTTCAGATACTGAGGTGGATAATATAGCCTTGAATTTTGTACCGTCTTTCTTTTCAACAACGATATCTATGTTGTTATTATCAATAGATTTGTAGTCATCGGTTTCCGCGCTGATGGAAAGTGAGAATGATGTAGCGCTCAGCTGCGTTATTCTGAACTTTGAGTTGAACAAGTCAAATTCCTTGCCGACAGAATCATCAAAAGTTCTTGTAGTGGTTTTGTAGTCAAGTGTCACGCTGAGTTCATAGCTGCAAGGCAGAGCCAAAGTCTTTGCGACAACATACTTTTTGTCATTTATCATCGGGAAGAGGATCTCATCTTCGCCAAGAGTTTTTTCAAGAGCATCAAGTTCATCCTTGTTATCCTCAAGATACTTGTTAAGCTCTTCTATATCATTATACTGGAAGAGTTCCTTTTCAACCTTGAATAATGTTGTATTTGCATCTGAGATGGTCATTCTTTCGCCTTTGAGATATCCTCTTGAGTCGCTAACAGAAGCAAAAGCCCTGATCTTGTTTTCGCTTACCAATTCATAGCTTACTCCATTGCTGCTGCCGTATGATCTGTTTCCGAATAACTGTTTCCAGATGCTTTCAGAAACAGAAACATCAGCATTTGTACCATAGAAGTAGCAGTCATCAGTGCTTTCCACGAAGGATGAGCCATTTTTTGGTGTAATGTCGTAAACAGCCATTACGAATTTATCATCTCCGCACAGTCCTACGAAGTCGATATCCACATCATCACTTTTTACGCTTACATCCTTGCCGGGGAAAATACCATCTACCGGCTGTCCGGCGATGATCTCTGCAAACACCGGATTGAAACCACCTATAGCTGCGCTTACGGTTACTGTAGAAACCACTGCGATCGCTGCTGCTATACCTACTACACTCAAAACCTTTTTCTTAGACATTTTTTTTGTTCCCCTTTCATTTCTGATCGTTTCCATTGCTGACTTTCTGACCTTTTCGGCATCAATGCCGGTATTGTTATTTATGACAGTTTGTTCATCAATATTGATGATGTCATTTTCGCTTGAATCGAAAATATACTTTTTCTTTTTCATCTTACATACCCCTTTCCCATCAGGATCGATTTGAGCTTTTCTCTTGCTCTTTTGATCCTTGATTTTACTGTTTCACTTTTCATCTGCATTTTTTTTGATATTTCCGTAGATGACTGATAGTAGTAATAGTGCCGGATAATTATTTCCCTGTCCGGATCACCGATTGCATCCAGCGCATTACGGAGCATATCAGTGACCTCCCTGTTCTCATAATCCACATCGACCATAAGATCGTCCTGAAAATCCATTTCATCAATATCAATTACCTGATGTCTGACGACAGATTTTATTTTATCCTTAGTCTTATTCTTTGCAATACAGCAAAGATAGCCTTTCAGCTTATCAGGTTCGATCTGATCTCTGTGGTACCAGAGCGCAACGAATGTATCACTTGTGACCTCCTCCATATCCGCTGTACTGAGCTTACCATAAGCGATGTTATAGACTATTGTAGATACAAGCGGAGTAAAAATTTTTATAGTTTCCTCAAAGGCGCTTTCATCATTTTTCTTTAGTCTGATTACTAACTGTTCATGATCCATTTTATCACCACCATTTTTTTGCCTTCATTATTAATAACGACTCAGCTTTACTTTCAGGGGCACAGTTTTTAAAAAATCTTTTATTTTTTTTATTCCTGATTTCTGCCGAGGCATTTTCATGTGCCTTCATTATTAATAACGACTCAAATTTATTTTCAGGGGCATGATTTAGAAAAAATAATAGTAAAAAAAGGACGGCAGAACGCCGCCCGATTTTTAAATCATTTTCATAATAAATTCATATATTTTCTGACAGTTTCCTTTTTCTCCCCTGGAGAAAAATTCCCTGCTGCGTTTTTCATATTCCGGCGCAGGAGAGAAATCTCCTTTAATACCGGAGGTCAGATATTCCGTAAGTTTATCGCCGTCTGTGAATATTTCTCCGAAGCCGAATCTTGAAATGTTTTCGCCGCTGTGTTCAGATGTCACTGGCAGCCCCGGAGGATAAAAATACGCTACAGCCTTATTTTTATATGCAAAACGATACTGCAGATCCGAATAATCTGTGACAAGTATTTCTGCTCTTGCTGAAAGGCTCGCCTCATTCTGTTCAGTTGAATCGTAAATGCTTACAAAATCTCCGGTATGGAACAGCTTTCTGAATTTCCATATTTGTCTGGGCAGCAAAAGAGCTATGCTGTAGGAATATCTGCTGCAGTAATCCAGAAGCGTGCTGTCAGATATCAGATTATCATACGCTTTGAAAAATGAGCTGTCTGAGAAGCGGTAATAATCTGAATTATCATAAATATTGAAAAGCCTTCTTTCGCCGGGAGCTATAAGTATAAGACTGCTTCTTTTGTCTGAAACCGCATCAAGAAGGGGATTACCCGATCTTATTATCATATCCGCATCATAATCATAAACAGGAGAAAGAAGATTGTTCTTTTCTCTTTCAGAGGCGACAAATAGAAGCTGTGTATTATCCTTCAGACGATTATCAGTCTGTGCAGTATGGTATGTCAGGAACTTGTTTCGTACTGAGACTATTCTTGCTGATATAAGGTCACGCAGATATTTTTCTTCCTTGCTGCCGAATCCAAGAACCGTATATGGGTCATCCGAAGAAGCAAATATATAGTCTGCCGCAAGCGCGACAGCCATTGCTCTGGAGCTGCCTGTTTCCAGTATATTCTCATAGCCCCTGTCGCGCAGGAACGACATCTCAGGCGAATCACGGCGCACGCATATATACGGTATAAACTTATCATTGATATTCTTGAAAAAATACCTGAATAAAAGACTGCCGTTATAATTTATACCGTTATCCTCATAAAACAGCAGTATTTTCTTTCCGCCCTTTTCCTTTGCAGCGCTTTTTGCAAGGAACCTTATCTGACGGCATCTTGCATAATCTGCAACAGTCAGATGTGAGGCTGCATCGCTCATCATACGGCTTTCAGATATTCTTACAAGGCTGTCCGTAGTCCTGCGGAGGACAATACACTTATTTTTTGCATCATAAGTAAGTATCTTATTGCCTATTCTCAGGAATGATCCTCTGACATCTCCGGATATTCCGGAATTGATACTGCTGAATGTCATTGGCATACGGAACGCCAGCTTTCCGCAGCGGAAGCAAAGGCATACTGTGTCCATTTTTTTATTATCCTTGATAGGAATAAAAAGTCGGAAGGTATATCTGCGGAAGAATGATTTATCGAAGTATTTTACGAGCGTATATGCCATTGATGGTATTACTGCCATTTTGTCATCATTCACAACAGCAAATACGGAGAAATCCTCATCGCTGAGGTAGGAGCATCCATTCAGGACAACATCCGCATATATACCGTCCTTATCGTAGTTAAGAGTTACTATATCGGCGGATATATCCCTTGAACCCCCGATATACACATTTTTTATATGCGCCGCAAATTCACCCTTCATGGTGACAGCCTGCATACGGTTCGGCGCTATATAATATTTATTTTCTGTTTCCTCCTTTGGAAGAACTATGTCGATATCCGGACGCAGCGACGGATTTTTATATTTCATTCTCAGAAAGCGGAATGGCATTTCCTCGTCAAGACTGCATATACGGCAAAGTCTTTTATTTAGTATTACGGTATCGTCTATATACCCCATCGCATCAGCCACTACATCAAAGAATTCCCTGATATGGCTGCCGACTATAATATTATTATACCTGTCATTCTGGTTAAGTGAAAACTTTATCTCCAGGAGATACATCATTGCTGACTGTACAAGAACGGAGTCATGGCTTGAACGGAGCATTGGAAGGATGAATTCCCGGACAGCTCTTGTATAGTATGATTGTGAATACTGTGGCGCAAAGCGCAGACCATCTTTTTCTGTCGGGGCAAGAGTAATGTAGCTGCACCTGTCTGTAAAGACATACGAGTAGGTGAGCAAAAGTGCTTCTACTATAAATCTTGCATCATAGTGGAATCTAAGCGATGAGTCAAAACTTACTTTATCAAGTAGTTTTCTTTTAAAGAAATGGCAGCCGAGCATCATAACTGTTTTATCCGGGGTATCGTGAAGTCTTACTATACCGTTATCTATATCGGAAACATACTTGGTATCTTTGACATTTGGCATTGATATTATTGGCTGTATGCAAAATACTGGTATTTTTCCGCTGTGTGCAATTTCCATAGCTGTCCGCAGTGCTCCTTTTGAGTAGCAGCCATAGTTATCTGTAAATGCAACATATGTGCCTGCTGATATCGGAAATGCGTCATTATAGGATCTTGCCGGATTCTTTCCCACTGCATCTACAAAATATATATTTTCCGGGTATGCCGCCGTATATTCTGCGCACACCGAGGTACTCAGCTCACTTCCTATAGAATCTATAAGTATAAGCTGTATATTTTCCCTGAAAAATTTTTCGTTGTCTATTACTGAATTTATTGATCTTTTCAGGTTTGTATCGCTTCTTATCAGAAGGTCGATCGTAAAAAAATAATTATTCGGCATATCTGCCCTCCGTTCAGATCTTCTATACAATCTACACACAATTATATTACACTCCTCCCCCCATGTCAAGCACAGTGCCGGCGTGCCGCCGGGGTCAATGTTTCTCCTACGCGGCTTCCATAACTCAAATATGGTTATCAACATACATAAATTTTTCCGTGTCAGGTAATTTCTCCATGTCGGCGTCCGCCGGCGGCGTGCCGCCGCTGTCATTGTTTCTCCTACGCGGCTTCTGGAGCTTAATT
>CACZSM010000027.1 GCA_902783815.1 uncultured Ruminococcus sp. | reverse complement strand
CACTGCTTGCAGATCATCCGTGGTTCAATGTTACAGTTCTCGCTGCAAGCGCAAGAAGCGCAGGTAAAACCTATAAGGAGGCTGCCGGGAATCGCTGGGCAATGACAGTGCCGATGCCTGAGTCTATGGAAAACATGGTAATTGTTGACGCCGCTGATATCGAAGCAGTTGCCTCAAAGGTAGATTTCGTTTTCTGCGCCGTTGATATGAAAAAAGAGGATATCCGAGCACTGGAGGAAGCATATGCAAAGGCTGAATGTCCGGTAGTGTCGAATAACAGCGCACACCGCTTTACTCCGGATGTGCCAATGGTTATCCCGGAGATCAATGATGCTCACCTTGCAATCATAGAGGATCAGAAAAAAAGACTCGGTACAAAAAGAGGTTTCATAGCAGTAAAATCAAACTGTTCTTTACAGAGCTATGTTCCGGCAGTACATCCGCTGATGAAATACGGTGTAAAGAAAGTTCTCGCCTGCACATATCAGGCAATATCCGGCGCAGGAAAGACTTTTGAAAGATGGCCTGAAATGATAGATAATGTCATCCCGTATATCGGCGGAGAGGAAGAAAAGAGTGAGCAGGAGCCGCTCAAGATCTGGGGTACAATAGAAAATGGACAGATAGTAAAGGCATCTTCACCGTCTATCACAGCACAGTGCATCCGTGTTCCGGTTTCAGACGGACATACGGCAGCAGTTTTCGTAGAGCTTGAAAACAACCCCGGCATAGAGCAGATAATAAGTGACTGGGAAAGCTATAAGGGTAAGCCGCAGGAACTGGAGCTTCCAAGCGCACCAAAACAGTTCCTCCACTATTTCAGAGAGCCGGACAGACCACAGATCAAGTCTGAAAGGAATCTTGAGGGCGGAATGGCTGTATCAGTCGGCAGACTCAGAGAAGATACACAATATACGATCAAATTTGTATGTATGTCACACAATACACTCAGAGGCGCAGCAGGCGGAGCAGTCCTTTTAGCTGAGCTTCTCTGTGCAGAAGGCTATATGGACAGATAAGAGGAGGAGAATATATGTCAGATCATATTTTTACCGGTTCCGGTGTTGCTATCGTGACCCCTATGTTTGATGACGGCAGTATTAATTATGAAGAATATGGTAAGATAATAGATTTTCAGATCGAAAACGGCACAGATGCTATAATTGCTTGTGGAACAACAGGCGAATCCGCAGTTATGGATGCAAAAGAGCATTGTGATGTGATCGAATATACAATAAAGAGAGTAGCCGGAAGAGTTCCGGTCATTGCCGGAGCCGGCAGCAATGATACAAGATTTGCTGCGGAGCTTTCAAAGGAAGCTGAAGAACTGGGCGCAGATGCACTTCTTTCCGTAACGCCATATTATAATAAGACATCTCAGGCAGGTCTTATACAGCATTATACTTATATTGCTGACAGAGTAAATATTCCGATAATTCTTTATAATGTACCTGGCAGAACTGGAGTAAATATCAAGCCGGAGACATATGCGGCACTTTCAAAGCACCCGAATATAAAGGCTACAAAAGAAGCAAACGGCGATCTTTCCGTACTTGTAAGGACAATGGCACTCTGCGGAGATGACCTTGATGTTTACAGCGGTGAGGACAGTCAGGCATTTGCAATAACAGCAATGGGTGGTCAAGGTGTAATATCCGTATTTGCGAACCTTATGCCGAGAGAGTCCCACGACCTCATAATGAAGGCTAAGGAGGGTGACTTCAAAGGCAGCTTTGAGATGCAGAAAAAGTATATTGAGCTTATGGATATGCTGTTTTCAGATGTAAACCCGATACCGGTAAAGGCTGCAATGAACCTGTTTGGTTATAAATGCGGTCCGTGCAGACTTCCGCTTGCACCGATGAGCGAACCCGGTCTTGCTGCATTAAAGACCTGTATGGAAAAGTACGGACTTATAAAATAATATAAAACGGAGTGTTGAAAATGACGGAGATAATACTATCAGGCTGCTCCGGAAAAATGGGCGCAAGCATTATAAACTCAGCGGCAGCCCGCAGTGACTGTCATATTGCGGCAGGCGTTGACATAAATGAGCCAAAGGATGCGGATTTCGACTATTACAGGAGCTTCGGAGAAATAGCTACTGATGCGGATGTAATAATAGACTTTTCAAATCCGGTCGTACTTGATTCCATGCTTTCCTATGCAAAGCAGCATAAGCTCCCCTGTGTCATCTGCACGACCGGGTTCAGCGAGGAGCAGAAAGCAAAAATACAGGAAGCATCAAAAGAAATACCAATATTCTATTCCGGCAATATGTCACTCGGCATCAACCTCATAATAGAGCTTGCAAAAAAGGCTGCGGCAGTTTTCGGAGAAGATTTTGATGTTGAAATAGTAGAACAGCACCATAATCAGAAACTGGATGCACCAAGCGGTACGGCTCTTATGATCGCGGATGCTATAAGCGAGATCAGACCTGAAAGCGAATATGTCTATGACAGACACGCATACAGGAAAAAACGCGAAAAAAGAGAGATCGGCATACATTCTGTACGAGGCGGAAATATCGTCGGAGAACATGAAGTTATCTTCGCCGGACAGGATGAGGTACTTAAGATCAGCCATAGCGCAAGGTCAAAAACTGTTTTTGCCGTAGGCGCAGTAAATGCGGCAGTGTTCCTAAAGGGAAAAAAGCCGGGAATGTACAATATGTCAGATCTGCTTGCCGGAAGATAATTATATACTAAACAAAGGAGTGATTTTTATGAAAGCAACCATAAATGTCTGCGAGGATATTACACTGATAACATTACAGAATATTTCCGCCGATATCAATTTCATTGCAGAGGTGTTTGATAAAATAGCCTCAATGGGCGTTGATGTTGACATGATATCCCTTTCACCGGTTCAAAGCTCCAGAACGAGCCTTTCGTTCACTATCGCTGATGACGACCTCGTAAAGATACTGAGCTATACCTCAAAACTGGATGACGGTTCTGTAAAGTCGATCGTAAGCAGTGGAAACTGTAAGATAACCGTAAATGACCCCGGTATGGAGAACTGTCCAGGAGTTGCCGCAAAGGTATTCAGTCAGTCTGCAAAGGCCGGAACAGATATCAGGCTTATCACAACAAGCGAGTCGCAGATATCACTTCTTGTTACAAAGTCGGATGCGGATGCAGCAGCCGCAGGCATCTCAGAGGTGCTTTGATTCTTTATTATTATATAGACCGGACAAGTTTTTTGGCTCGTCCGGTCTTTCTTCGTATTGCAATAAATCGAATGGACTGCCGCATCTTTCCGATGTGACAGTCCATATTTTTTACTTTGCGTATTCTATTGCTCTGCTTTCCCTGATAATGTTTACCTTTATCTGTCCGGGATATTCGACCTCTTCCTCGATCTTCCTGCATATGTCCCTTGCAAGCAGTACCATTTCGTCATCCTTTATTATATCCGGCTTGACTATGATGCGTACCTCTCTGCCTGCCTGTATCGCAAAGCTCCTTTCAACTCCGTTGAAGGACGATGCGACCTCCTCCAGCTTTTCAAGACGCTTGATATAATTCTCGATATTTTCGCGTCTTGCGCCGGGTCTTGCCGCAGATATCGCATCCGCCGCCTGTACAAGACAGGCTATTATCGTCTTTGCCTCAACATCACCATGATGAGCGTGTATAGCGTGTACAACAAGCTCGCTTTCCTTGTACTTCCTTGCAACATCTACGCCTATCTCTATATGTGAGCCTTCGATCTCATGGTCAAGCGCTTTTCCTATATCGTGGAGCAGTCCTGCCCTTCTTGCCATCGTTGGCTCAAGACCAAGCTCAGATGCCATTATGCCGCACAAATATGCGACCTCAAGTGAATGGTCAAGTACATTCTGTCCGTAGCTTGTACGGAAATGCAGTCTGCCGAGCAGCTTTACAAGCTCCGGATGTATGTTGTTTACGCCTGCTTCAATGATAGCCCTCTCTCCTTCGGACTTTATCATCGCTTCAACCTCGCGTCTTGCCTTTTCGTACATCTCCTCGATTCTTGCAGGGTGTATTCTGCCGTCGGCTATAAGCTTTTCAAGCATTACCCTCGCGATCTCTCTCTTCACTGGCTCAAAACACGAAAGTGTTATTGCTTCCGGCGTATCATCAATTATCAGGTCAACACCTGTTATTGTCTCGATTGCCCTGATGTTTCTTCCTTCTCTGCCGATTATCCGTCCCTTCATCTCATCTCCGGGCAGCGACACAACAGATACTGTGGATTCGCTGACATGATCCGCAGCGACTCTTTGTATTGCAAGTGATATGATCTCCCTTGCAGTCTTTTCTGATTCCTCACGGGTCTTCTGCTCAAATTCCATGATCTTTACAGCTTTCTCATGAGTCAGTTCATTGTCAAGGTTATTAATGATATATGCCTTTGCCTGATCTGCTGTAAGACCAGATATCTTTTCAAGCATCTCAAATTCACTTTGCTTGATCTTTTCTGCCTCTTCAAGTCTGAGTTCAGCAGTCTTGTTTTTCTGCGCGACAGCCTCTTCCTTTTTCTCAAGACTATCTAATTTCTTTTCAATAGTTTCTTCCTTTTGCTGGATTCGCTTTTCCTGACGCTGTATATCCTTGCGTCTTTCTGCGATCTCTTTTTCCGCATTGGTTAGAAGCTTATGAGCCTCATCCTTTCCGGCGACAAGAGCCTCCTTCTGAGCCGCCTCAGCGGATTTATTAGCGTCCTCCAGAATTTTTGCAGCTTCCTTTTCTGCTGACCCGATCATTTCCTCCCCTACTTTTTTACGGTACTGCACTCCGCCGTAAAATCCGCCAATACCGGCTCCAAGGGCAAAAACTACGATCAGCACAACTGCCAGGATCGGTTCCAATTGTTCTGACACCTCCTAAGTTGATAATCTTTCCTCAAAATTCCGTCATCATCCCAAAGGTGCCGCAATTATATTATATTTTCATTTTATTAAAGCAAACGGTGCAGAATTTCCCCTATCCTGCATTATCCCTCTCAGCTTCGGAATTTACCGCAGTAAAAAACCCCTGTGCAAACTCCTGACGGGTAATACAGGCAATTCTGATAATAAGTATTAAAAAAATAAAAGCAATACACAGCTCCGCTGTGAGATATTTCAATAATAAATTATAACCGCAGATATAATGACTCAAACATAATACAATCAAACGGCAAGTCTGAGTTGAAAATTCAGTCATTGGGCAAATGCCCTGACGGTTTTCCGTCATAGATGCAAGCATTCAGGCACTAAAGCACCTAAAGCAACCACACAATAATATTGTACAACTTTCTCATACATATTGTCAAGATTTTTATTTAATTCCTCATTAAATTACCTGCGGCGGTGCGTGACCGCACTGGCGCAGTGCCTGCGCTCTCAATGTTTCTCCAACGCGGCTTCTAAAACTCAACTTTAGCTATTAACATACATGATTTTTAAAGTGTCAGTCAATTTCTCCATGTCGGCGTTCGCCGACAATGGTGCTATGCACTCAGCGGCGGCAAAGCCGCCCAGTGAGTTACTATTGCCATATTCTACGGTCAATTCAGGAGCGCCTGTAACTATAGTATTTTCTTTGGATAAGTTATATAAAGTATAAGAATATAATAGAGATATACGGTTCACAAATAGCTTATTTATAGTTATATTTTACTTTCAATACTTTATTTGGTTATCATGTGATAATAATTAATACATCACATTTCACTTTTAACTTTTAACATTTAACTTTCCAACAACTCCACACTCCACACCCAGTAGCGCCTGTT
>CACZSM010000026.1 GCA_902783815.1 uncultured Ruminococcus sp. | reverse complement strand
GGCAAAAGTTTCGGTCAAGCCTTTTCAAAGGCTTGTGGGGGTCCAGTGGGGCAAAGCCCCCTGGTCGCACTCCGCAGAGTGCGAAACCTTTTCGCATCCGGCGCTCAGAAAGGGGAGCATTGAGTTTAACAACTGATGAATTTGACGGGGGAAACCCTGCAAGAGAGGGTTTCCCCCACTGGGAGTGCGCTCCGGTGAGCGATAGCGAAACGGTTTACGCACTCCGGCGCAGTGCCTGCGGTGCGCCGGACAACGATGAGTGATTTATTTTTCTGCTGTACTTGTATTAACAAAAAAAATAGTATATAATAGTGGAGATGCTGTTTCTCCGTATTCAGCAGGTCAGCCCACTAATTCTTTCAGAAAGCGTTTCTTGCTATGAATATCCATGAATTTGTATCTAATTTTGAACTTAAAAATGAAATTTCTGAGTCAATGCTAAACCGTACTCTTCCCCATGCTGTCATCATAGAGGGAGCAAAAGGTACTGGAAAACGAACTCTTGCCGGTATTCTTGCAAGATATGCCGTGTGTACATCTGACTCAGTTCGTCCATGCGGTTTATGTAATAGCTGCCGCAAGGCGATTGCCGGTATTCATCCGGATATTTTCTCTACGGACGGCAATTCATCCGGTGGACTTGCTATTTCAGTGATCCGTCAGATACGGTCGGATGCCTACATTAAACCAAATGAAGCTCCGTCAAGGGTTTTCATGCTGCTTAACTGTGACAAAATGCTGCAGCCTGCTCAGAATGCCTTTCTAAAGGTTCTTGAGGAACCCCCTGAGAATGTAATGTTCATACTTACGGTAACATCAGCCAATATGCTGCTTGAAACTGTACGATCGAGGTCAAGGATATATTCACTGTACCCTGCGGAAATAGATGAGGCAGCCGCATATTTGCAGACACTCTTTCCTGATAAACCCTTTGACGAGATCTATAAGGCTGCATCAAAAAGCGGCGGAAATATCGGACAGGCATCCTATCTTATAAGCAGCGGCGGCGAGGAATCAAGACAACTTGCCGAAAAAATAATGCGTTCGGTTGTCAGCGGAACTGAATATGATCTTTTGCTGCTGACAAATGAGATCACAAAGGATCGTATTTTTGCTGCGGCTGTACTTGATAATATGCTTGAGATCAGCAGCGAATGTATGAGATCTGCCTTAGGCTTGAAAACCGACTCCGATACAGCATCTGAAATTGCCAGCAAGATGACAAAAAAACGCTTGCTTGCTATTACTGAGGTCATCAGTAAAGCCTGTGGGATTGCTGCTACTAATGTTAATCTTGCTTTTTTCAGTACATGGCTTTGCGCTCAGTTAAAACATACGAATTGTTAAAAATGTTATTTGCATATATTCTGGAGGTACAAAATGACTTGTGTTATAGGTGTCAGATTTAAAGATGTTGGAAAAATATATTACTTCGACCCTAACGGTACTGAATTAAATGTCGGCGACAGGGTCATCGTAGAAACAAGCCGGGGAATCGAATGTGGTATAGTCGCTATGCCAAACCGGGAGGTCAGCGATAAAAGCGTTACTGCTCCTCTTAAAAAGATGATAAGAGTAGCTACAGAAGCTGATCTTAAAAAAGTTGAGGAAAACCGTAAAAAAGAAAAAAAGGCTTTTGCTGTCTGCGAACAAAAAATCAAACAGCATAAGCTGGATATGAAATTAGTAAATGTTGAATATACCTTCGACAATAATAAGATTCTTTTCTATTTTACTGCTGACGGCAGAGTAGATTTTCGTGAGCTTGTAAAAGACCTTGCGTATGTTTTCAAGACCCGTATAGAGCTTCGCCAGATCGGAGTAAGGGATGAGGCGAAAATGATGGGAGGCATAGGTATCTGCGGACGACCATTCTGCTGTAATACCTTTCTTGGCGAGTTCCAGCCTGTTTCGATAAAAATGGCGAAGGAACAGGGAATGTCACTTAATCCTGTAAAGATTTCCGGTTCATGCGGAAGGCTTATGTGCTGTCTGAAATATGAGCAGGATGTTTACACCTCTCTGCTTAAAACTACTCCTAAGATCGGAGCTATTGTTGATACTCCCGAAGGCAAGGGCAATGTCATTGATGTAAATATCCTGACAGGCATACTTACTGTATCAATGCACAAATCCCCGGATGCTGCTCCGCGTACTTTCAAGGTATCCGAGGTCAGAATAATTAAAGACGGTCAGATCAAACTTGAAAAAGACGAGATCGCAAGACTCAAAAAACTTGAAAAAGACTGATACAGATGCTGCCGCAGAACGGCAGCATCTTCTTTACACTAAAAAAATCCCCACCCACCAGACTGCCTGATGAGTGGGGACTGTTATTTTTTTACATCTTCAATTACTGTGAGATAACTGAGAATGTCTTTGTAGCTGTTGCGCCAGTTGAATCTGTTACAACGACCTTAACATCATAAGTTGCAGCCACACCAGGGGTGAATGTTGCAGAAGTGCTTGATGTATTGGAAGAGATCGTATTGTAGGAAGAGCTTGTAGATTTCTTGTAGTAGTAGGAGTACTTGTAAGGAGATGTACCGCCGCTTGCTGCGCCAGTGATCGTTACTGTTGTACCCTTTGTTACCTTAACAGCACTTACCTTGCTGTTGTTTGCAAGAGTACTCGTTGAGCTTGAAGCTGAAGCCTTTACTACGAATGACTTATCAACTGTCTTGCCTGTGTTATCCTTAACTGTGATCTTTACATCATAGTTAGCAGCTGAACCCGGCTTGAATGTAGCTGTGGTAGCTGAACCGAATGCTGTACCGATCGTTGTGTAGGATGAACTTGTTGTCTTCTTGTAGTAGAAAGCATACTTATAAGGTGAAGTACCGCCGCTTGCTGCGCCTGTAAGTGTTACTGAACTACCTAATGTTACGCTTGCAGAACTGATCTTACTGTTGTTTGTAAGAGCTGTTGTGCTGCTTGAGCTGCCAGCCTTAAGAACCTTATACTGCTTTGTTACGATCGTACCGCTGCTGTCCTTGACATTGATCCTGATGTTGTAATCAGCATCTGATGCAGGAGTGAATGTTGCAGTTGTTGCGCTGCCGTATTCTGTGCCGATCGTTGTGAATGCCTTACTTGTTGTTTTCTTGTAATAGAAGCCATACTTATAGCTGCCGCTGCCGCCTGTTGCCTTACCTGTGATCTTTATCGGTGTACCCTTTGTGATAGAGTTAAGGCTGAGGGTAGATGTATTCTGGAGATCTGATGAAGTCGGCTTTACAGAATTAAGAGTGTACTGCTTTGTAACTACCTTGCCTGTGCCGTCCTTAACATTGATCTTTACATAATACTTAGCTATTGAAGCAGGTACAAAGCTTACCTGTGTTGTATTGCCATAGACCTCGCCGATCGATGTCCAAGCAGAGCTTGTTGTCTTCTTGTAATAGAAAGCATACTTATAAGGTGAAGTACCGCCGCTTGCTGCACCTGTTACTGTTACAGAAGTATCCTTCGGAACAGATGTAGAAGCGATCGTCGATTTATTTGTCAGAGCTGTTGTCTCGCCGCCCTGGTTCTCGCCTTCTGCTGTGAAGGTCTTTGTAACTGTAGCTGTTTTGCCTGCTGAGTCTGTGATAACGCACTTAAGAGTGTGGCTGCCGTTTGTATTAGGCTTCCATGTATAAGTATCTGCTGTGCTTGTTGCCTTTACAACTGTGCCGTCAACTGAGAACTGATACTTATAAGGAGCTGTACCGCCGTAGCCGATACCCTTGATCGTCATAGAAGTTGTTGTAAGCTGCGGAGCGGACTTATCTGTACCGAAGTTTACCTGGAGCGGAAGTGTTGTATCGCCGCCTGTACCGCCGCCGCCTGTGCCACCGCCGGATACACTGCCTGCGCCGACTCTTGCAAGAGGAACAGTGATAGTATCAGCATCCTCTTTTTCCTTTGTAGATGAGTTGTCTGCGGAATAGCCGTCAGTAGCTGTATCGTACATTGTCTTATCCTGTGGGATGCATCCTATGCCGCTGAGTCCATAGGTAGAAATATGCATTACACCGACACCATTTGTCTCTATATCGCTTCTTGTGATATCAAGAGCAGAAAGCGGAATAGTCATTGTGTAGAAAGTATCGAGGCTGCTCTTATGACCTGAGCTTAGGTCTGTCCATGCTGAGGATGCGCTCCAGAGGTCATCCGGCTTATATCCTGTATAAGCATTGCCGTTGATACCTGTAAGAGATGTGATTCCTCCGAAGAGACCATCTTCATACTTAAGTGTAATTCCAAGTGATTTGAAATCTCTGCAGTTTGTCTTGTTGTAGGAGAATTTGCCGTTGCTGTCAGGAGTAAAGAGTGTCGGAGTACCGTTTGTGGGCTTTGATGAGAAGCACATGATAGCATCTACATTTACTGCATAGCTTACATCTATGCCCCATACTCTGTCAGTATCTGCGGTATCCATTGCACCGGTCGCACCCTTGTTCTTTCCGAGATCCAGAACGAGCATCTGCGGAATATCTGCATTGTAGGGCTTTGTTTCATTGGTATTCATACCATTCTGATCGGATGCTGTAACATCTCTTACCTCGACATACTGCCAGCCGATATAGAGGTTTGTATCATCCCATGCAGCGAACAGTGCATAGTCATCATAGATCGGGTACTCATGCGGTCCCTTGAAGATATTTGCATCATCATTTGCAACGCCCTGAGCGATAAGCTCATTTGCTGTCCAGTCACTTGCTGAGGTTATTGTCTTTTTTGTACCCTTGCCTGACGGGTTTGTTGCATACTTGCCGCCGATTGCCGAAGCAGATGAACCTGTTGTTTTCTTAACATACTTCTTATTGTAAGTAAAGGTATAGTTCTTTGTTGTGCCGTCGCTGCCCTTTGCAGTTGCTGCAACTGTAACAACGCTGTCACCGATCTTGCCTTCGCCGATCTTGACTGTCTTTGAGCCTGTAAAGGTCTTTACCGGGCCGCCGTCAACGGAATATGTACCGCTTGCAGCGTTTGCGAGTGTAAGAGTGATATCAAGTGTTTCTGTTGTGAAGTCTGTGCCAGATGCCTTATTGGAGGTAACTGTCGGGTCTTTCGGTTCTACGATGACGGTGCCGCCTGAATAGTCCTCCCATGCGTAGTTAGCCTTGAGTATCTTTGAAGTACCGCCGATATCAAGACCCGGCTTCTGGTCAGCTGGATATCTGTTTGTTGTTGCTGTGGAGCTTTCTGCGAAGATTACCTTACCATTTACAAGTGCATCCGGAACCTCGACATAATAGTAGCCTGTTGCTGAATCCTTAGTCATCTGTACGCCCGGCCATTTAGCGTTCTCTGTTACTGTAGCTGCGCCTGAGCCTGTTGATGAATAAGTGCCTCCGTCTGCTGTATAACCATATACGCCTGCAACCGGGAGGTTACCTGTCTGTGACCCATTGCCGCCGTTGTTGAATACAACATGAGTAGCGCCGCTCGGAACTTCGATATAGTAATCGCTGCTGCCCTTTGTCATTGCTGTGCCAGGCCATTTCGCGCCTACATCACTTGTACCTGCAAAGAAGTAAGCATAAACTGTGCCCCAGTTTGCGGTATCCTTGAAGTGGAGTCCGCTTTCACCGCCTGAAATTGTGCCGCCTGTACCGTCGCCATAGATGTAAGCATATACGCTTGACCACTTATAGCTTGTATTATCGAAGTAAACAGCTGTTACTGCGTTCGGATCCTTCTTTGTGTAGGTATAGGTCTGAGTAACTGTTACGCCGTCCTCACCCTTTGCTGAGAGTGTAAGAGTAACCTTGCCGCCTATTGCTGTTGAAGAACCGAATGTTATGGACTTGCCGTTTGTATAAGTACCGGACTGTCCGTCAGAAGTTGTATAAGTACCGCTTGATGCGTTGGAAACATTAAGAGTAGCTGTAACTGTAGTAGCAAATGTGCTGCTTCCAGGAGTTGCGGATACCTGAGCGCCATGAGTAACTGTTCCGCCGTTATATACAACTGCGATACCGGTATCACCGATAGTACCGGAAATTGTTGAAGATGTTACTGTCCAAGTATTGCCTGTGATCTCATCCTTGTAGGTACCTGCCGGAACTGTACCGCCGCCGTTAGGAACGGTTACGCTCTTGGAGCCGCCGCTTGCATTTACGATAACGGCACCGCCGCCACGACATACTACATCACAGCCATCGCCTGTTGTATAGTATTCCTTTGTGCCTACCATTGCATTGTGGAAGTGGTTTACTGCTGCTACCTGCTTGGAGGTAAAGTGTTCTGAACCCTTCACACCATACATAATTTTTTTGTGTTCCTTTTCATAAGGTCTTGAAAGATAAAGTGTCTGGCAGTTTGCTCTTGCGCCGAATACTGCAAATGCCTTATCCATTATGCTTTCATCGATGAATCTTGTCCATCCATCGTTACAGAATGTATCATGGCTTTCTGGCCAATATACGATCCTGTTCATCGGAACGCCCTGGCTTCCCCAGCCGCCCATATTCTGAGTAACCTTTCCATCTCTGAGGTCACCTGTTACAGTGCCGCTGAATCCGCTGTCTGTAATACCGATATAATTTGTATATTCCTTCATGATAGTAGCGCCGTCACCGCCAGGACTATCAAGGATTTCGCCGTAGTTATACAGACCTGCTTTTGTTACTGCCGGCCAGAACTGGCAGTCCTCGCTCGGAACGCCTATATGCTTTGCAGCATCCCAACGGATACCGTCAACGCCGTCAGCCTTGAGCTGATTTACAAAGCCTGCAACGACCTGCTGTACATAGCTGTGTTCGGAGTTAAGGTCAGGCATACCGATATTGCAGTGTGTTATCTGCCAGCGGTTGCCCCAGTCAACATTGTTTGCATCTGTGTTATACTGAGTATTGTGGAAGAATTCATCCTTATTGAGATCGCTCTGGATGTAGTCCTTTCTTCTGCCGTCAGCCCAGCCTGCAAGGTGGTTAGCAACGACATCGACTACGACCTTGATGCCGTACTGATCTGCTGTTGAGCAAAGGGTCTTAAGATCCTGCTCTGAGCAGATATCGTTTCCTACCTTGAACTCCAGAGGCTGATAGAGCCAGTACCACTGACCGTTTGCATCGTGCGGCTGTACCGGAGAGGTCTGGACAGAAGTAAATCCTGCTTCTGCGATCTTCGGGAGAGCAGCGGTAATATCGCTGATCTTCCAGTCAAAGCAGTGAAGGATGTTACCATCCTCGATCTTTGAAGCAAGACCGTAGTTGCCAGCGGCGGCAGCTTCCGTTGTTGTAGCCACTGTCAGAGCGCTGCCAAGTCCCAGGAAGGAGCTGGCGAGCATCGCAGCCGACAGGAAAACGCTTGCAACTCTTGAGCCAGCGCCGTGACGGCTTGTGCTTACTGCATTGTTCATCAAACATCACACTCCATTTTCTGTTAAAATAGTATTGATATTCGTACTATTCTCGGCAGACAAATCAAACGATTCATTCTCCGGCTGACTGCTTCCGGAGGGGCGCAAATACGCAGATTTTCCCACCTCAAATCTAATATAATTATACATATTTTTCACTCATTTGTAAAGGTGCCCAAAAACATAAAACAGTAATTTTACGATTTTAACGCCTGATTTTTTATATATTTTCAACTATTACCATACTCTTTATTTTAGTTATTTTAACATCATTTTTGATTCGTACTATTAATTATGCACAATCTTTATAATCATTTATTAACACTACTGACAAACTTTTGAAATAGCATTATTCTTAAAGGACAGATAATCTGTTGAAAACTATTCGTCATTTTGCACTAAAACCCGAAAAAAGACAATTTCAGCCACCCATTCCAATAAAAAATGAGTGGCTGAAATACGCTGTCCGGCACATTTTCATGCCGTATTTTTTTCAAAATTCAAGCTGAGAATTATACTGTTTATACGCTGATCCTCGACCTCTCTGACAGTAACAGTCATATCCTTATATACAAAGCTCATACCGCTTTCCGGAATATCCCCTATCTGTTCTATGACCCAACCTCCTACAGATTTACTGTCTGCATGAAGATACTTTTCGTCCTTTTCGATAAGCTCCAGCAGATCATCAATATTCATATCGCCGCTTATCTCATATGTATGATCGTCAATCTTTCTGAATTTATGTTCTATTTCCTCATCCTCGTCCCAGATGTCGCCAACGAGCTGTTCAAGAAGATCCTCCATCGTTACTATACCCAGAGTTCCGCCGTAATCATCAGTTACAACTGCAATGTGAAGCCTTTTATACTTGAAATCTGCAAGCAATGCCGACAGCTTTTTGCTCCTGTATATGAAATACGCCGGCTGTATCAGCTTTTCAAGCTGTACGCTGCCATTTCTCAGCATCTCCTCAAGGTAATCCCTTGTATGAAGTACGCCGACTATATTATCAATATTATCCTTATATACAGGTATCCTCGAATATCTCTCCCGGACTATCGTTTCCATTATATCCTCCGGAGCATCATCCATTGATACCGTTACCATATCAACTCTTGGTGTCAGGATATCATACGCTGTCTTTTCATCAAATTCAAGCGCCGACTGCACAAGCTCACTTTCCTGTTCTTCAAGCACTCCTTCTTCCTCTATGCTTTCAACAATATATTTAAGCTCATCCTCTGTTACGCTTGGAGCTTTTACCCCCTCCTTATTCCTGTTCATAGCGGCAGTAAAGCCGTCTTTCAGCTTAAGCAGGAGGAATGTAAGCGGAGTGAATATAACCATAAGAAATGAAAGCACTCCTGCGGAGGAATTACATATTTTCTCATTATTCTCTATTGCATAATTTTTCGGCAGCACCTCTCCGCATACAAGCACAACAAGAGTTATCACTACGGTACTCACAACAGTTCCGACCGCATCTCCTAAAAATGAAACAAACATAAGTGTAGCCAGTGACGAACAAGCTATATTGACTATATTATTGCCTACAAGTATGGTTGAAAGCGTTTTATCGTAATGCTCAAGAACATAAAGCGCTTTGACAGCCTTTTTGCTGCCATTGTCAGCCATATTTTTAAGTCTTGCCTTGCTTACGGATGAATATGCTGTCTCTGTTGCCGAAAAGAAGGCTGAAAGCATTATAAGAACAATTATTACAGCCGAAGTCAGCCATAGGTTCAAAAAAATCACTCCATAGAATAGTATATCCTTATAATTATATTGTCAGCAGGTGTGATTATTATTCTTTTTTAGAATATTAATTAATTTATTCGTCCTTTGCCGCTGCTTTCAGACACTCTTCAAGACCTCCGCAGACTACCTTCGCAGGCACTGCTATCATCAGATTCAGCGGTAATCCGAAGTCCTCAACATTATAGCCGTTTTCATCCCTCTCTCCGAATTTCTCCCTCAGAGATCTTCCGTCGGGAATATAGCAATATACCTTTTTGCCGAGCGCACAGGCATAACCGACCTCAAAAGCCGTACCGCTGTCCGGCTCGCATCCACGGAATGAAGCCATATCAGCTGCAACAATATCACATTCCCTTATCATTGCCGTATTTGCCCTGAATATTTCCTCAGCTCCGCTGCACTCGTTATCAAGCGGATATAAGCCTTCAAAGCCGTATTCAGAGCATAGCCGCTTCATTTCCATACCGATCTGCACTGCATTATCAGCAAAAACAGAAAACCCTGCAAGATATATTTTTTTCATCTTATCTCCCTCGTTTTCAGCGCCCTTATAGAATTCAGTACCGCTATTATCATTACACCTACATCTGCAAATATCGCAAGCCACATATTTGCAATTCCCAGCGCCCCAAGTATAAGACATATGATCTTTACACTTATTGAGAACCATATGTTTTCCTTAACTATCCTTATACACTTCCTTGATATGCCTATTGCCTTCACCAATTTAAGCGGATCATCATCCATCAGCACAATATCAGATGCCTCTATCGCTGCATCAGATCCCATCGCTCCCATAGCTATTCCTATATCAGCCCTTGTCAGGACAGGCGCATCATTTATACCGTCACCTACAAATGCTACTACTCCATTTTCAGCCTTATCAGCAATAAGCTCCTCCATCCTGCTGACCTTATCAGCCGGAAGAAGTCCACTGTAATATTCCTTGATCCCAAGCTCCCTCGCAGCCTTTTCAGCAGCATTTCCGGAGTCTCCTGTAAGCATTACCGTCTTTGCAATTCCGACCCCTTTCAGCGCATTTACCGCCTTTACAGAATTATCCTTCAATACATCCGAGATAACGATATGTCCAAGATACTCGCTTTCCTTTGCAATGTGTATGACAGTACCTCCGTGTCCGCAGTCCCTTATTGCTGCGCCGACCTTTTTCATCAGCTTATCATTTCCGACATATATGATATCTCCGTTTACCCTTGCCTTCATTCCCATTCCGGCAATTTCCTCGGCTTCTCCTATGATACAGTCATCAGCCTCCCCAGGATAAGCATTTTTCAGCGATACAGCTATCGGATGCAGTGAATACCTCTCCACATGAGCCGCAAGATGCAAAAGCTCACTCTCGGATATTTCCTCCGGGTGTACAACGGTTACTTCAAATACACCCTTTGTAAGAGTTCCTGTCTTATC
>CACZSM010000025.1 GCA_902783815.1 uncultured Ruminococcus sp. | reverse complement strand
GCGCCCTCCATCTCACAGCACATTCCACCAAAATTTGTAATTATCTTATCCTTCTGCTCCTTTGTGGATATAAACTGGTCGCCTGAGCATACCCTGCCCTCGAATACATGATTATCGGGAGAAGTCTCCTTTACCGCTTTTACAGCTACAGTACGCATCGTTTCATCTGCCGGAAAAGCATACAGTCCGGTGTATCTCACCCTTTTTATAGCCTATTGCCTCTACATCAAAGTCATGCTGTACCGCATCGGTAGATACTACAAAATCACCGATATCTATCTGATTGTCAAGCGAACCGGCTACTCCTGTATTGATTATCTTTGTGCAGCCGAAATCATTTATCAGCGTATTTGAGCATATTCCGGCATTTACCTTACCCATGCCGCATTTTACTATTACAACATCTTTCTTGCCCAGTGTTCCTTCACAAAACTCCATTGCAGCTATCTCTGTTGTTTTCGTAATATTCGCAGCTTCCTTTAATGTGCTTACTTCAACATCCATTGCGCCGATAATACCGATCTTTTCCTTTTCAGTATCTTTGACTGTTTCCTTTTCGCCGCATCCTGAAAATATCAGCATCGATATCATCAGAATGGCACTTATTACAGTTATACTCCTCTTTTTCATCCGGATCACCCTCCTGATAGCTTACTTCTTATTCTCCGCTGCCTTCAGGAAAGCTGTGCTTATTACCGAGTAAATGATATAGGTTATAAGCGTACCGAAGCATACATCGGTGAGGAAGTGATTTGTCATATGTATGCGGTTATAGCCGTAAAGTACGACAAATGCACAGGCTAAAGCAAAGCATACAATATTCTTAGCCATGCTCCTTTTCTTGCAAACATCTGCAAGCATCGGAAGTGAGAACATCATCGTAGCTATCGTCATATTACCGCTCGGCCAGCTTTTGAAATTATCATCACTGCCCGCTAAATACGGTACCATTTGCCACCAATTACGAAAACTGCCGTCCGGATCATCAAGTGTGATCAGATATTTGAAGCGAGGTCTTGAACCCACCTGCTTTAACCACAGATTTACATTATCTGCTGCGATACCTGCAATAAGTATAGCCGCACCGACTGCGATAAGTTTGTCGGCATCAGCATCATCAAGCAGAAAATTGCACACTATCGGCACCCATATATATATCACCGCTGCAAGACCCCAGCAAAGTACAGACAGGAGCGGTGAGGATTCACCTGCTGTATATCCGAGCATCTCCCTGAGTTTGACGCCACTGTAGCTATTGGTGTAATAAACTGCCATAAAATATCCTACAACAAGAAGTACCCAGGCAAGCATATTATATCCGCTGCCTTTTTTTCTCAGTCCCTTATAGATACACATTCCTGCAGCAGGGTACAGGCAGTAGGAAAAGTAGGAACCGAAGGTCGCAAAAAAAGAACCTATATTCGTTTTGTTCGCAAGCGCCTTGTTGATACTGAGATCACAAAACGAGCCGACTATTATTCCGATAAGGCATACCGCACATACTCCGATAAAGCAGGCTGTGGGAACTGCCATTATTTTTTTGCCTTTCATTCCTTGCACCTCATAACTTTAAGCGGCAGGCTTCAAAGATTCCTCAGCTGCTGATTCGCTGTAGGGAATAAGTTTAAAATCGCCGTAAATTGTAGTAAATTCATTCTTCATGGAAACTGTTTCGATATCCATTGCCTGACATTCTTCCTTGAAGGCTGCGGCAACTTCTGTATCACCGTGATCTCTTTCGGTATCGTCACAGAGAAGCATATATGCCTTGCCGCCATGCTGAATTACATACTGTCCCATTGCAAGGTCGCCGGAGCTGTTTCCGAATGCAAGCAGAGGTGAAATGCCCAGGTCATTTATAATGCTAACAACCTTATTCAGCTTGAGGTTCTTAAATTTTACTGTTCCGTCAAGAGTTATCTTTTCGTCGGCTTCCGGAGTATAATCACGGGCTTTTGTATCTCCCTGACCTTCCGTAGTAAAGCCGTATCTTGTGCCTATGACCTGATATGACGGAATGTACTCTCCCAGCACATCCTTTGACAGTTCACGAAGCATATTGACCTCTGCCCCACTATTTATATATACCTTGAATCCGTTTTCTGTAAGATACTTTACAAGTGAGATCATCGGCTTATAATATCCGTCTGCATATGTCATGTTCTCAAATCCCACAACAGGCTCTGACATAAATTTGCGGAAATATTCACGGTATTCCTCAACAGTAAAGCCCTTGAAGGCATCTGCTATTATATCACCTGATGAACGGGGTGCCTTCGGCTTCTCTCCGCCATTCAGCAGATACTGCTCCAATGCCTTGCAGTATTCAACATCCTCGTCTGCGCCCTTATATGTATCATCATGTGCAAGACGGTGTATCATAAGACACTGGTCAACATAGGTCGGGAAAAGCTCGCCGTAAAGTGTTCCGTCCGAATCAAAAACGGCTATCCTTTCAGCTTCCGGAACATATTTGTCGGAGCTTTCATCCGTAACCTGCGATACAAAGGTCATGATCGATTTCATAGCGGGAGAATCCTCTGTCCAGTATTCAAATGTGGCAGTTTTGCTTTCAGGCTGTGAGGATTTATCGTCCTCAGTTCCCTTTTCTGCACTGCTGTCACTTACAGCAGATGAAACTCCCGGTGTGCTGTTCTTGCTTTCCGGAGCATTGCCGCAAGCCGCAGCGGAAAGCGTTAGAAGAACTGCAACTATAATTGCCGTAATTCTCTTTTTCATTTTGTTTTCCTCCAGATAATTTGTTTTTTCAGTATGTTTTTATCGGATATTCTTTACTATTATTATGCCTCCGACAACTACTATAGCTGCGCAAATACCAATAAGAAGAGGCAGACTCATCTCTCCTCTTGAAGTATTATTCGGATTCTGAGGATCGTATTTCAGTTCGATCTGCTGTCCGACACTGTATGCACCCTCAGTAGCATTGTAATCAGTTGTATATTTCTGTCCGTTCACAGTGTACTCTATTGTGATTTTATAATTTTCTGTGGCACCTTCATCATTATCAATGACTGTCGGATCAAATTCAACTGATGTAACGATCGCTGTGGTTTTTTCGTATCCCTGGGTACTTACAAAGCTCCAGATCAGAAAGCCTATGGATCCAAGTATCATTACAACTCCTAAAATCAAAACAAATGGTCTCTTATTCATAACTAATTTTCCTTTCTAACTTTTACTCTATTTTTTTATTTTGCAGGAACAACATAATCAGGCTTTTCGGGCAAATATTTAATATTGATCTTTTCGCCCTCCTGATATATCACCTGCATTATTTTGCCTAACCTTGCCTCAACAGTTTTACCATCCTGTGTAGTGTATGTTACATAGTATCTGTAGTTCGTATCACGGAATCCCTCGGAATCTGTAGATTCGTATTCCTCGATTCGTGAAATAAACGCTTCTGCCTCTATCCCGTTTTTCCGGATCCTGTTGTTACGCATTACTGCAGTCGAAAATACAACTGCGAAAAATACAAAAACTACAATCACAATGGAAATCGCTATAGGATTCATTATTTTCTTCCTCGTTTCTGAAAAAAACTTTTCCTGACCGACAAGCTTGCAATATTTACAAACAGCTCCTCGACAGCAACATCTATCTGCGCTTGAGTTCTCATATTACAGCCTGTCGTTTCAAGATGTCCGTCAACAAAGCTGAGTACCTTCGTAAGATTTTCCCGTGTTGCTTCGATAACAAGTTCATTCATTATTGTTTTCCTCCTTTCCGAAATATCTGAATCCGAGCATCGTAAGGTCGTCAAACTGCGGTGCGTCCTTGACAAATGCGTCAACAGCTTTACGGACATTTTTCAACAATTCCTCCGGTAAAGCATCCGGATCCGTATTAAGCGCTTCCAGTGTCCGCTTTGTTCCGAAAAGCTGATTATCTGCGTCAGTCGCCTCGGCTACTCCGTCTGTATAAAGAAACAGACTATCTCCCTTTTTCAGTGTCAGTTCGTAATCCTTAT
>CACZSM010000024.1 GCA_902783815.1 uncultured Ruminococcus sp. | reverse complement strand
TGTCCAGTGCGGTCACGCACCGCAAGCCTTTGAAAAGGCTTGACCGAAACTTTTGCCTTTTTGTTGGCTATTTTTCTTTTAAAGAAATTTGAATTCCATGGGCTCAGCACCTGTCTTGCTTAATTAATTTATAACTTGCGTAAAGAAAATTATATAAATCTATTGACAAGTTATATAAATGGTGATATACTTTCTATAGATAAAGATCAAAGGGTCGTGAGTGAAATGAAGAAAAATACTTACTCTCTGATCCTTTCTGAAAATGTTGTGGCTGAGATCGACAGGATCGCTCATCAGCTCAATACTAACCGTTCCGGTCTTGTGAACAGGATACTTGCTGAATATGTATCCTATGAAACTCCGGAACTGAAAACAGAAAGAGTCTTTGAGATCCTCGCAGGTATGCTCAGGAATATTGACGGTTTCCGTATTATGCCTCAGCCCTCTGCAAATGTGTTTGTCGTGAGCGCTCCGCTTGCGTATAAGTATAACCCGACTGTGCGGTACTCCGTTGAAATGTACCGGTCTCAAAATGATGGTACGATCGGTAATCTGAGGGTATCTCTCAGAACAAGAAGCGATGCACTGGGGGAAAATATGCACAGGTTTTTTGCACTGTGGTCAGGTGTGGATGAAAGCTGCTGCTGCAGTGATAACAGGTTCAGCAGATGTATCACATCCGATGGAAAAGGCTTTGATCCTGAAAAATGCGCCAGGGATCTGTATGATTATGTAACAGGTATGGATGCTGCAATGAGAATGTTCTTCTCGGAGAATGAGGACGATGATGAATTGACAGACCGTATCACGGAAATTCTTTCGGATTTCCGTCATTAGGAATTATTATGATGCTTAGAAAAAGGAGAGGTGCTTTATGAATCTTGAAAAATTTACAAAGAAAAGTCTGGAGGCTATACAGTCAGCGCAAAAACTGACTATCGAAAACGGCAATCAGCAGATGAGACAGGAGCATCTGCTGCTGGCATTGGTTCGTCAGGATGACGGACTTGCTTCTGAATTGCTAAAAAAAATCGGCGCAGACCCCGCAAATGTCGGCAGAGATCTTGAAAAAGCTGTTGACAGTCTGCCAAAGGTGAGCGGAAGCGGCGTTGACCCCGACAGGATCTATATATCCTCAGAGGTCGATCAGGCTCTTAATGAGGCTGAGGAACAGTGCGGTAAAATGAAGGATGAATATGTGTCTGTTGAGCATATTTTCCTCGGAATACTCCGTAAGCCGCAGGATAATATCAAAAAACTGCTCTCTGGCTATGGGGTGACTATGCACAGCTTTCTTGAGGCTCTTAAAGAGGTAAGAGGCAACCAGAGAGTTACAACCGATAACCCTGAAAATACCTATGATGTTCTGAATAAGTACGGTCAGGATCTTGTGGAGCTTGCAAGAAAACAAAAACTTGACCCCGTTATCGGCAGGGATGATGAGATAAGAAATGTCGTAAGGATACTTTCAAGAAAAACAAAAAATAATCCGTGTCTTATCGGTGAACCTGGCGTGGGTAAAACTGCTATCGCAGAGGGGCTTGCTCTGAGAATAGTAAGGGGAGATGTGCCGGATAATCTGAAAAACAGAAAGCTCTTTTCTCTTGATATGGGCGCACTTATCGCAGGTGCAAAATATCAGGGCGAGTTTGAGGAAAGACTAAAGGCTGTTCTGAATGAAGTAAAAAAGAGTGACGGTAATATCATACTCTTTATTGATGAACTGCATACAATAGTAGGCGCAGGTAAGACAAGCGGCGCAATGGATGCCGGAAATCTGCTTAAGCCTATGCTTGCAAGAGGTGAACTCCACTGTATCGGCGCTACTACTCTTAATGAGTACCGCCAGTATATCGAAAAGGATGCGGCACTCGAAAGAAGATTCCAGCCTGTAATGGTGGATGAACCGTCTGTAGAGGATTGTATATCAATACTCCGTGGTCTTAAGGAAAGATATGAGGTATATCATGGAGTGAAAATACACGACCAGGCACTTATAGCGGCAGCTGTGCTTTCCAACAGGTATATCTCTGACCGTTTCCTGCCTGATAAGGCTATTGACCTTGTTGATGAGGCATGCGCTCTTATCAAAACGGAAATAGACAGTATGCCAATGGAAATGGATGAAATATCACATAAGATAATGCAGCTTGAAATTGAGGAGGCTGCACTTAAAAAGGAAACTGATAAGATCTCTATGGAGCATTTGCAGCAAATACAGGAACAGCTTGCAAATGACAGGGATAAGTTCAATTCTATGAAGGCAAAATGGGAAAATGAAAAGCAGTCTATCGAAGCTGTGCAAAAGCTGCGTGAGGAGATCGAGCATACAAATGCACAGATAGAAATGGCTCAGAATGAATATGACCTCGGAAAAGCTGCTGAACTTAAATATGGTAAGCTGCCTGAACTCCAGAAGAAATTACACGAAATAGAAGCGCAAAATGATAAAAATAAAAATACTCTCCTTCGTGACTGCGTTACAGAGGATGAAATAGCCCGTATCGTTGCAAGATGGACGGGAATACCAGTTTCAAAACTGATGGAGGGCGAAAGAGATAAACTGCTTCATCTCGATGATACATTGCATGAAAGAGTAATAGGTCAGGATGAAGCCGTAGAAAAGGTCTGCGATGCTATCCTCCGTTCAAGGGCAGGAATACAGGATCCAAAGCGTCCTATAGGTTCGTTCCTGTTCCTCGGCCCTACAGGTGTGGGCAAAACAGAACTTGCTAAGGCTCTCGCTCAGGCTTTGTTCGACGATGAACATAATATGGTTCGTATAGATATGAGCGAGTATATGGAAAAATATTCCGTATCAAGACTCATCGGAGCACCTCCAGGATATGTTGGATATGACGAGGGCGGTCAGCTTACGGAAGCAGTCAGAAGAAAACCATATGCAGTTGTGCTTTTCGATGAGATAGAAAAGGCTCACCCGGATGTATTTAATGTGCTTCTACAGGTCCTTGACGATGGAAGAATAACCGATAGCCAAGGCAGAACAGTAGATTTTAAGAATACAATAATTATAATGACTTCAAATCTCGGCTCTGACTTTATCCTTGACGGTATCGGCGAGAACGGTGAAATAAACGAAACGGCAAGGGAGCTTGTTTCAGGTCTTCTGAAAAAGAGCTTCCGTCCGGAATTCCTGAACAGACTCGATGAGATCGTATTCTATAAGCCACTCACTAAGGAAAATATAGCAGGTATCGTTGATCTGCTTATTGCCGGACTTGCGAAGCGTCTGGAGGATAAACAGCTTGGAATAGATATAACTCCGGCGGCAAAGGATCATATAATCGATAAGGGCTATGACCCTGTATATGGCGCAAGACCTCTGAAAAGATATTTGCAGTCGGCTGTTGAAACGCTTATAGCGCGTACTATAATCCGTGATGATCCGGCTCCGGGCAGTACGCTGCGTATAGATGCAGACGAAAACGGCCTTACAATATCTCAAAAGAGTTAATAACTAAGCTGAAAAAGAAAGAAAAATAATATGATTAAGGAAGCACTGGATTTATTCAGTGCTTCCCTGAATTTCCTGGGTACAGTTTACTCTCACTCTATTCTCTATTTGTTACACACTGAAAAAATTTATGCCCCCACCGCCGGTGTGGAGGTGGGGGGTGAACTTAGTTTTCTGAATATTCAGAATTTAAATTTTGCTTGTATATGTCTATTCCATTCATTATATCATTTCTATAGTCTTTTCTCTCTTGAAGCACATTTACAAAATCATCATCATAATCATCTGTTGTTTCTCCACTTGTTATTTTATAGCATCCAAGTACTTCCACTTCAGAGTCATCATCAGATCTATAGAGAATAATAATTCTATATCCTATCCCAATATTTGTGTCTCTCATTATCAGTATTCTTTCAGAATCATCTCCAGTCTTAGGGTAATAATATTTAAATATATGAGGCACATTA